>JBDOMX010000506.1:0-6931 GCA_039831615.1 Planctomycetaceae bacterium | reverse complement strand
CGAATCTCAAATTTGATGGCCCACCCACCGAGATCAACGGTGGAGTCTGGAGATATCATCCGATCAAAGATCAGTTTGAAGTCGTCGCACATGGATTCAGCAATCCGTGGGGGCTCGACTTCGATGCTCATGGGCAGCAGTTCATCACAGCCTGTGTGATTCCGCATCTCTGGCATGTGATCCCCGGCGGCATCTACCACCGGCAGGGAGGCAGGCATTTCAATCCTTATGTCTACAGTGACATTCGGACAATTGCCGATCACCGCCATCGGTCAGCTCACGGGGGAGCTCGCGTTTATCAATCGGACGCATTTCCTGCGGAGTACCATGGCCGCATCTTCATGGCGAATATCCACGAGCACGCCGTCCTGTCAGATATCCTCGTGCCGAAAGGCAGCGGTTTCATCGGTCAACACGGTGATGATTTTGCCCTGGCTAACAACACACAGTGGATTGGCTTCAGTGTGGAAGTTGGTCCGTCGGGCGACGTTTATGTTCTCGACTGGCACGATGCCGACATCTGCGGTAAGGATGTGCTGAATAAGGAAACCGGTCGCATCTTTCGCTTTTCACCGCGCAAATCCGGAGCACGTGACTTTGAACACCGCCACGCTGACCTGACAGAACTAAGCGACAGCGAGCTCGCAAGAATGCAGCTCGTCAACAGTGACTGGCATGCTCGTCGAGCACGTACCATTCTGCAGCACCGAGCCAGTCGGGGAAAGATCCCGGATGGGACCGTAGCCGCATTGAAAGCGCTTCTGAATGCTCGCGCCAGCGACATTATCCGCCTGCGCGCCTTGTGGACACTGCACGTCACCGGACTACTCACACCGGCGGAACTAACACATGCGCTCAGCGACCATCAGTTTTGGATACGCGCATGGGCAATACAACTGCTGTGTGAAGAGTACGCAACGTCAGATGCGGCGCTGCGGAAATTCGTTGAGATGGCGAGTACGGATCCGTCGCCTGTGGTCCGGTTATATCTGGCATCAGCGATGCAGAGAGTCTCGCGGGAAGACAAATGGAGAATCGTCGAGGCATTGGCGGCCCACGACGAAGATGCTGACGACCACAACATTCCCAAAATGATCTGGTTCGGCATCGAACCGGAAGTGGCTCGCGATCCGCAGCGATCTTTAAGACTGGCGCAGAGGTCTCGAATTCCGCTGATTGTGCGCCATATTGCTCGCCGACTTGTTGATGCCGATCAGCTGGGGATGGTGGTGACCGCGGCTGGTATCGAAGGCGCTGCGCAGCGGAACCTGCTGCTTGGAATCCGCGACGGCCTCGAGGGACGGTACGACGTCAGTGCACCGGCGGACTGGAGCGACACCTATGCCGCAATTCGCAGCGCAGGAGGTCAAAATGCCGGAATTGCTCTGCAACTGGCACAACAATTTGGCGATACCGTTGCTGCTCGAACGCTGTTAGCCACCTTGCAGGACGGTACCGTGGTTCTCCATGACCGTCTCGATGCTCTTCAGGGACTCACCGGCCGCAAACGGCCGGAGCTGATCCCGGTGCTGAAAACGCTGCTGTCCGACGATCTGCTTCGCAGGCACGCGATTCGAGCAATGGCTGCCTTTGACGATTCAGCATTGGCCGACGAATTGTTACAGCGTTACGAGTCATGGAACGCCGAAGACCGGCTCGAAGCGGTGCACACGCTGGCTTCGCGCAGTGCTTCCGGCCGGAAACTGACTCAGGCCATCAAGGATGGTGCTGTCCCTCGACGAGACATCCCCGCCTGGGTCGCTCGGGTGCTGCGGCGTGTGGTCGGAAACGGTTTTGTGGAAGTCTGGGGATCGTTCGATGGACCTGGAGCTGACAAGGAAGCTCAGTTTGAAAAATATCGCGCGTTGCTCACCCCGGATAATCTGATGGCCGCTGATGCCGTTCACGGTCGACAGTTGTTCAATCGAAGCTGCGCTGCCTGTCACAAGCTTCATGGCCACGGTGCGAATATCGGGCCGGACATCACAGGGGCGAATCGAAGTAATATCGAATACCTGCTCGGAAATATTCTCACTCCCAGTGCTGTGATTCAGGACGCCTATCGCATGCACATCGTGGTCACGAACGATGGGCGTGTCTGGTCCGGAGTTCCGGCGGCGGAGAACGATCGCCAGCTGAAACTTCGTGTCGCCAACCGTGAGCAGCCGGTCACGATCGATCAATCACAGATTGAATCCCGCGATATCGCCCCCGTCTCCATGATGCCCGAAGGACTGCTGGTCACGATGACTGATCAGGAAGTGCTGGACCTCATGAAGTACCTGCAAAGCCAGCGGCAGGTCGAGTAGGCGTCGAAACATCGACAGCGCAGGACGCTCCATCTGGTGGACCAGCGGCGATGTTGGAACTCATCCGGCGAACGTCCCGAATGTGTGCCGCAGCACATTCGGGCGATCGAACGGCATTGACGTCCTGCGCCGGAGTGTGCTGTGCGGGACCAGCATTCTGTAATCGAATGTCTCCGTTACAGCGTATTACGCTGATTCGTGGCCGCGTCGGAGGTTCCAGAGCTCATATTCCATTGCTCCCGCGAGCCTGAACACGCCACAACTTTTCGAAAACTGCTCTAGTCCCGGCCAGTCGAGCGGACTGCACATCCGGAAATCCTAACCCCGACTATTCATCCGAAATCCACGCCGGATCCATCGAACCCTTGCAGTGCCGGAACTTCAGTCGCAATGTTGTTAAGATTGATGCGTGCATTCTGCGGTTTGCCATTCGACGGGTTTGCGCCGTTCCGGCAACGCTCGCGACCTCCGGTGCGGCCTGCGTGAACAATCCGGGCTACAGCGTATGACGCTGATTCGTGGCCGCGGCGGGAGTTCCAGAGCTCATATTCCATTGCTCCCGCGAGCCAGAACCCGCCACGACATTTGGAAAACTGCTCTAAGGTGCGAACGTGCTGATTTCCTTCGCGTCGGCCCCATTCCATACGCGAACGACTCCATCCTCACCGCCGGCAACGACGATTTTTCCGTCCTGGGTGATTGACGAACAGTACACGTAATCGCCGCTTCCGGCAAATTCACGGATCGCTTTGCCGTCGCCTGCCTGGTGCAGGGAAACGCGTTTGTCTCCGCTGCTGCTGATGAAATTGTCCTGCAGACCGACATACTCAACCGATGTCACCTGTTTCTTGTGAGAGCTGATTGTTTTTCGTTGCTCTCCGGTTTCTGCATTCCAGACTTTCAGAACGTTATCAGCACCGGCGCTGACTATGGATGTGCGGTCGCCTTTCCAGCTCACGTCCATGACATGATGCGTATGCCCTTCGTACGAACGGACATGTTCACCTGTTTCTACCTTGAAAACCTTGACAAATTTGTCCGCTGCACCGGAAGCAAGAAAGCGACCATCCGCTGAAAAGTCGAGACCGTAGACGGTATCACTGTGAGCATCCTTGATTTCCCGTTCAAGAGTCCAGTCGGCGGTCTTCCAAATGGTCAATTCCCCGGATCGCGAGGCTTCCCCCCCGCCGGCCGCGAGACGTGAGCCGTCCGGTGAAAATGCGAGACTCAGGACGCGATCAACGAACAGGGATTGGGCTGCTTCCTGCGGCCCCAGTTGCCTGACAAGATTCCACTCAGGAAAGAGATCAACCGTGGTTCTGACACCGGCGTCCGTCTCAATCGACAAGAGCCGGCCATCACTGGCCGTGGACTTCAGGGCACCGTCGATGGCCGCGCCCGTGGATACGATATCGACAGGCGTGCCGGCGACGGTACTCCACAGTCGAATTGTCCCAGCTGCTTCGATCGTGGCCACCACAGGTTCGTGGGGAACGAACACTGCTGCCAGAACTTTGATTTCAACAGCGGCAACTGCGGTGGCTTCATCGCGACTGGCGGTGGACTGTTGCAGTTCCGCGTCCGAGAGAGTCTGCAGATCCTTGCGAGCCTGCAGACGTTCTGCAGCCCGAGCGACCGACTGCTTCGCTAACTCAATTCCACGAGCCGCCGATTTTGCGGCATCGCCGGCATCAGCAACTGCTTTTTCCGCCGCGGCCAAAGCTTTCTTAAGTTCGTCCAGCTGCTTTTTCTGTTCCTCGACGCCCTTTTTAATTTCCTCAACCTTCTTTTTGAGTTCCTCATTGTCCGGGGCTGCGGCCAGTTGTTTTTCAGCTTCAGCCAGGTCGTCTTCCGATTCAGTCAGCACCTTTGCATTCAATTGGTCGACGTGTTTTTTCAGGCGTTGGACGTTGTTCGTTTGTTCTTCGACGCCTTTCTTAAGATCCTCAACCTTCTTCTTGAGTTCCTCGTTGTCGGGGGCTGCAACGAGTTGTTTTTCGGCATCAGCAACGCCGGTCTGTGCGTCAGCCAGTTGTTTTTCGGATTCGGCGACCGCGACCTGTGCCTCCGACAATGCCTGCGTCTTCTGTTCCACAACAGTCTGCTTGTGTGTGGCGAGCTGATTGAGCAGCGCTTCCACGTTTTTTCTGAGTTCGTCGACCTGTTTCCTGAGTTCCTCATTGTCCGTGTCTTCAGCCAACTGCTTCTCGGCTTCTGACACGGCAGTTTGTCCCGCAGCCAACTCGATTTTGGCATTGACGACGGCGGTTCGCGCATCAGCCAACGCCTGACTGGGCCCAAAGACCGCGACCTGCGCTTCTGCCAGCTTCTGTTCGACTTCCGGGATGGCTGCTGTGGCATTCTTATGTTTCTCGTTGGCAGCTTCGAGTGCTTTGGTCTGCTCGTCCAGACGCTTCTGATTCTCTTCCACCTGGGCCTTGACCACATTGACGCGTGCTTCGCGCATGGCCCGATCTACTTCCCGTTTCGCAATCAGTCTTTCACGAGTAAGGTCTTTGTTGAGGTCGGCGATGAGTTTGTCATCGGCGGCCTGAAACAGCTGTGCAGCACCGGTCTCGGAGATCTTGACAAGCAATGCGCCATCTGCCGAAACGTTGACGTCCACCGACGGCAGTTCGGTCGGTGAATCAATAACCGGGTTGCCTCGCTTCCACAGTTTCACGACACGGTAGCCGGATGTTGCAACCAGATCACCAGCTGGATTGAATGCCACCGCATGAGCGTAGTCGCGGTGTGAGATGCCCGGTGATTCCAAGGCAGGATCGGTCAGGGATCGTGCGGCGCCGGGGGCAGCGAGATCGTAGATGGTGACCCGATTGGCTCTTCCAGCGGCAACAAAGCGGCCGAATGGATCTGCATCGATGGAATAAACAGCTTTAAGCCCCTCAGGGACGGTTTGCCACACAATCCCGTCGCCACCCGTCCCGTCGTCACCTTTGGCACCTTCGAGAATCCATTGCCGCAACAGTCCCAGTTGTTTCGGCGTCAGGGGTTTGGCCTGAACATCGTTCGGCATGGGTGGCATCACGGGGTCTTCTGTCCGAGCAGCGACCATGTACAGGTAGCTTTCATCGGGCTCACCGGGCACAATGGCCTCGCCGGCTGAACCGCCTTTAATCGCGGACTGTGCGGATTCAAGGATGAAATCGTTCTCAGCTTTGGTCCGGTTGTGGCAGGCCAGGCAACTGCCGGCGAAAATCGGATAGATATCCCGTTTGAACTCCACGGGGCGACCGAGGTCGACCTCTTCCGGGACAATCGATTCTTCCTCATCAGCGGCCGATGTCGATGCACAGACGGTCGATAGCAGAAGAAATGTAAGAGCAACTCGAGAGGAGCGGTGGAACTGCATCATTCGGTCACCTTGAGAGTAACGGGGACGTCGAATGAAGCCGGGCGTCCCTTGAATTCTGTTGTCGTGGCGCGGAGAACCGTATTGGCGATGTCGGCAACGGTTGCCTCAGCTGCCGCAGTGATTGTCACTTTGCCCTGCGTCTGATCCGCAGGGATATTGATGATGGCGGCGGTGAGTCCGCTTCCGTCCGGCAACACCAAAGACACTTCAACGACACCAGCGAAGCCATTTTTTCGAGCGATCGTCACCGGCACTTCAATGGAGGCACCTCGTTTGATGGCTCCGCCACCGGGGACAGCCGCCGTGATTTTTCCAGGTGTTGCAAATACCTGTAATTCAACAGCGGTCGCGACGGCACGCACATTGACGTCTTTAGCTTTGCTGGCTTCGTCGGCTGCTTTCGCCGCTTCGTCGGCCTTCGTTTTCTGCGCGCTGAGTTCGTCCTGTGTTTTTTGGGCTGCGGCTGCCGTCGCCTGGGCCTGTTTGAGTTTTTCCTGCAGTTGTGACAGTCCTGATTCCGCTGCCTCTCGCTGTTTTAGATTTTCCATCGCCTGTTGCATTGAACTTCTAAGCTGGTCCGTCTGGTCGGCGATTTCGGTTGTGACTTTCGCCAGTTCCGTCGCAGCAGATTCCAGTGCTTTCGAGGCGGTCTCGAGGGCACCCAGTTGGCCGTTGGCCTCCTGCACAGCCGTTGCTGCATCCAGTTGGGCCTTCTGAACCTTCTGGATGGCAACCAGGGCTGTTCCCTGATCGCCGGTTGCCGCTGCAATCTTTTCTTTGAGCTGTGCGATACCGGCCTGTCCCGATTCCAGTTGCTGCCTGAGTGCAGCAATCGAGTCAGTGGTTCCCGCGATCTCGGCATTGATTCCTGCCGTTGCCCCATTGGCATCGTCCAGGATTTTCTGTTGCTGTTCGATCAACGTTTGTGTTTCCGCGACACCCGCGTGAGCTCGTTCCGCCATCCACGGATTGCGGCGATATTTCACCGGGCCCGTGGCATAAGCCAGGAGCTGGGCCGGCCCAGCCGCTGCGTTCTCTTTGAAGAATAATCGAGCTGTGGCCGTCGTAACGTCCGGAGCAAAAGACACGGCCGGCACGTCCACATTTCCTGGCTGACCAATGAAGGCCAAATCGACCTTGCCGTTAAATCCATCACGCCGGGTCAGATTCACGGGACCCAACAGCTGCTGGTCCTGATGCATGACCGCCTCAGTCAGCCCGAATTTGAGCGTGAAGGGCTGAGAAT
>JBDOMX010000527.1:0-6936 GCA_039831615.1 Planctomycetaceae bacterium | reverse complement strand
CAGATCAACGTACGGATCGGACTTGGCTTGCCCAAAACAGGGACCGATCGCAATCGTCTCCGCACTGACGGCGAAAAGCAGAAAGACCAGCATCCGCATCGGTAAGCCCTCGAAGCCACGAACAATCCACGGCCCAACGAAATCCAGCGACGAATCTGCATTATCGTCGAGTTCAGGAAATAACGCTATGGCGATTTGCTTCCGAGACAGAGTGGGGCTCAACATCCATTGCAGTCAACCGCGCTCTGCCATGAATCAAACCACCAAGCGGCTGTGTCTTCAGTCGAGGGTGTTCCTGGTCTGAAAGCACTTCTTTGTTCGGTGTCAGATGTGACTTCCAGTCGAGTGGACGGCCTTCGTCTGTTGCAAAGAAATAAATTCGTTTCCTGCTGCCTTCGAGTTTTAGTGGTTCACCCCAACGGCTCATCTCAGAACCACTTCTGCTTGTCGACCACGTTCGTCGGCTCTTCACCGTTCGCGAAGCGGCGAATGTTTTCCAACAGCGTGGCCAGATGGCGTTCCGAGATCCGCGGTGAGGCGGCGGCCACGTGGGGAGTGATGATGACGTTCTCCATGCCCCACAGCGGATGCTCGACCGGCAGCGGTTCGGTCTCGAAGACATCCAGTCCGGCCCCGGCAATCGCGCCTTGTTGCAACGCGATTGTCAGGTCGGCCAGGTCGACAATCACCCCGCGACCGATATTGATCAGGTAGGCCGAGTTCTTCATGTGCGCGAATTGCTCGGTACGAAAGAGCTTGTCAGTCTCCGGCGTATGCGGTGCGGCGATGACGACAAAATCGCTCGCGGCCAGCAAATCGGGCAGGCGTTTGGTTGGCCAGACGTCTTCGACGATGTCGGGCAATTCCCGACATACCGGGTCGACACCGAGGATCGTCATGCCGAAGGCGTCCGCCCGGCGACAGATTTCCGCGCCGATGCTGCCGACGCCGACGACTCCCAGCGTGCAATCCGCCAGGTGGAGGTGTTTCGCGTCGATCGAACTGACGGCAGCTGGCCCGAACGCATTGTCGGTCCGGTCCTCTTCACCCCCGACCGGTTCCCATAAAGCCGCTTGCTGTTTTCGCAGATAGGTGTGCAGATTCCTCGCGAAACAAAGCACGTAACCCATGACATGGTCGGCGATCACATCATAGAACAGCCCGCGCATGTTGCTGAGCCGACACGGGTGCGCGATAAGTTCGGGAAACAGGTAGTGCTCCAGGCTGGCCGTTGGCGATTGAATCCACTCCAGTTGCCCGGCGTGTTCGAGCAGTTCAGGTGTCATCTTGCCGAAGAACGCCTGCGCATCGGCAATCTCAGTCATTGCCTCGTCATTGTTCATTGCATTGACGACGCACATTTCGCCAGCGGCCTCGCTGACAAGTTTCAACCGTGACTCCTCGATCGGCGGAGACAGCAGGAGTTTCATGGGGACATCTTTCTTGTGTGGCGAAGTCGACTTGTCTTTAGCAGTTGTGAATGTTTTCGCGAGAAATCGCAACAAGCACTCAGTCTAAGTGATGCCTCCGACGACGCCAACGAGTGTGAGGAAGGAGCGGATCGTAACGAGATGTCAAGGGTCCGGTTCATGAATCCTGGGACGCGAAAAAAACCGATTCATTCCAACTTGCCCTCCGTCATGGAGTTGGTCAGAATGCTTTTGCATCGAACGATTATTCTTTCCGTATTGTCCTAGTGAGTCGAGAGGCGGCCTGATGCAGGAATATCTCTGTGGTGTTGATGACAGTCTGGTTGTGGGAAGCAATATGGAGATCACGGTTCTGGAGGTTCACGACGATCACGTTCGTCTGGGAATTTCGTTGTCAGGTCCTGAGCCGTCATATCGAGAAGAAAACGTTTACCTGACCGGTGCCCAGAGCAGTTGCGAATTGCAGCTTCACTAAGCGGCATCGAAGGTGACGGGAAGGACGGCCTGCGGTGGCGGTGGCGACCGAGTATACCGACAGCGAGCTGGCAGACTTCGGTCTTTCGGCGGAGCGGCTTCCGCAGCATATCGCGATCATCATGGATGGAAACGGTCGTTGGGCCAGTTCCCGGCGACTGCCCCGCATCGAAGGACACCGACGTGGTGTGAAAAGCGTCCGCCTCGCGATCAGGGAATGTTCCCGCCTGGGGATCAAACAACTCACGCTGTATTGCCTCAGTAGCGAGAACTGGAAGCGGCCACCGAAAGAACTGGACCGCCTGCTGCGGTTGCTCGAACAGTATGTGGTTGAAGAACGCTCGGAAATCATGCGGCAAAGGTTGCAGTTTTCGATCATCGGACGTCGGGAAGGCTTGGGGGACAGCGTGCTCCGTGAGATCGATCGCACGATCGCTTGCAGTTGTGAGAACACGGGCATGCGATTGTGTCTGGCGGTGAACTACGGCAGCCGGGCAGAAATTGTCGATGCGGTTCGCGATATTGTGATCAATGTGGCGTCCGGGAATCTGGCAGCGAGCGACATCGATGAGACGTGTATTGCCGATCATCTTTACACGGCCGGCATGTCCGACCCGGACCTGGTGATTCGCACGGCGGGCGAAATGCGGATCAGCAATTACCTGCTATGGCAAATCAGCTATGCGGAATTGTGGGTCACTGAGACCTGCTGGCCGGACTTTCGCAGGGACAATCTCATCGAAGCACTCCGCGACTATGCCGCGCGGGATCGTCGCTTCGGAGGCCTGACGGGGTGATACCGTATGCTTGGCTGGCGACTGGCAATATCGGCTGTACTGATTCCGGCGTTGATCGGACTGTTCTGGTGCGATGCCGTTGTCGGTGAATCGGCTTGGGTACTGTTAGTTCTCTGCCTCTTGCTGACCATCCGTGCCACGTGGGAGATGGTCGACCTGCTGCGCACTCGCGCGATGCAGCCGACCTGGTTGCCCGTGGTTGTCTGCTCGGTCGGAATTGTCCTGGCAGGCTGGTTTCGTTGGGAGACCATCGGCGACGGGAGCGTTGATCTGTCGCGGTTAGCGGCCATCGGGTTGGCCTTTTCAATGTCAATCTTGTTGTTGATGTTGCATTCAGCCGTGCGGTATCGGCAGCCGGGTGGCCATATGGAATCGTTGGGGGCCGAACTTCTGGCGACGGGATACATCGGCGTGTTGCTGGCAGTGACCACACAGCTTCGCTGGGTGGCAGGACACGAGGCGGGGTATCTTGCGCTGGGTTCGCTGGTCATTTCGGCAAAGGCGGGTGACATTGGCGGGTACACCATCGGTCGCCTGTTCGGCCAGCGAAAGATGACACCCTACCTCAGCCCAGGGAAAACCTGGATGGGCGCATTGGGCGCGGTTGTATTTGCCGGAGCGGGTGGTTGTTTGTGGCTGCACTTCGCGACACCGATCATCCTGGAAACTGCGTCTCCGCCGGCGACCGTATGGGCGGTTTTCTATGGTGTTTGTATCGGAATTGTGGGCCTGGTCGGTGACCTGTGTGAGTCGCTGGTGAAACGGGATGTCGAAAAGAAAGACTCGGCCGTATTGCTTCGCGGTTTCGGAGGCTTGCTCGACCTGCTTGACAGCGTTCTGTATGCCGGGCCGGTCGCATTGTTTCTCTGGCATGTGTTACCACTGCGAACGTGGTAACCGACGAATTGACTTGATCTCATGACGCAACCCATCCCGTTGACCGACGAAGAACGTGCCGTCTATGAGTGGCAAATGTGGGTGCCGGAGTTTGGGGAAGCGGGTCAGGAGAAGTTGAAAGGGGCGTCCATTCTCGTCTCACGTTGCGGAGGATTGGGAAGTGTGGTCGCGTACGAGTTGGCAGCCGCAGGAGTCGGGAAGTTGGTACTGGCGCATGCCGGCAACGTCAAACCGAGCGACTTGAATCGTCAGTTGTTAATGACGCACGACTGGCTGGGGCGACCGCGTGTGGAGTCGGTCGAGCGACGACTCAAAGAGTTGAATCCCCGCCTGCAGACCGTTGCCGTTCCCGAGAACATCAACGAGAACAACGCGGACAAACTGATTGGGCAGGTCGACTTGATAGTGGATTGCGCGCCGTTGTTCGAGGAACGTTACCTGATGAATCGGGAAGCCGTGCGTCAGGACAAGCCGCTCGTCGAGTGTGCGATGTACGACCTGGAAGCCCAGATCACAACCATTCGTGCGGGAGAAACGCCCTGCCTGGCAGGTTTGCATCCGACTGATCCGCCGGTCTGGAAGCGCGAGTTTCCCGTCTTCGGTGCAGTCTCCGGGACGGTCGGTTGCCTGGCAGCGATGGAGGCGGTCAAGGTGCTGGCTGGGTTCGGGGAACCGCTTTACGGGAGCATGTTGACCTGCGACCTGCGCGACATGACCTTCCGCAAACGCACGATTGCGCGTGACACGAACTGCCCCGTCTGTGGGTCATGAGGGGTCTCGCGGATGAGTTCTCCATCGGCAAATGGCGAACCGGTACTTTCCTCACAATCGTATCCCGTGCGGCTCACTCGCTGGCGCTTCGTGCTTGTCTTGAGATCCTCGTGGAGCACTCGAGATGAAGGCAGCGGCACGGTGGTGACGGTTCCGCCGGTTGTCCGTCGATCAATCGACGAACAAGTCTCAGCGTATGACGACGCGCCTGAAACTACTTTCCACGCCATTGGACAGACCTGGAATCGTGACGTACTTTTCAAAGGATGTGCCCCAGAACGATTTGCGCTGGCGCAAGTTACGAACAGCCGTTGTCGAGCCTTGGGAAGCTCACCTTTGGCGGAGGTCCTTTGAGGATGAATACAGCCCGGTCGATTTGGCTGACAATTCTCTCACCCGCTGCGCTCCTGGGCACAACGGTTGCGATCGGGGTGTATCTTGTCGAAGGAAGTCTCGTGTGTCCCCTTGCAGTGCTGACAGCCTGCCTGGCTTCTGCAGCATTGACTGCCACAATTCTGACACGTGCATCCCAATCCGCAATGGCCCAATTGCGACGCCCAGAATTACGCGATTCAACGTCCTCGTAGGTTGGGATTTTCTCGGAGTTGCTGGACGAAGTCGGTCTGAAGATGCGAGCCCTCGGAGTCGCCGCACACGATGCACGTGAAGACCAGGTCGCCACGGAAGCGCGCACAAACATGCGACAATAAGAAGTCGGACGTCTGAAAGCAGCACTTGACCGACTGAAGAACGGACTGGTGATCACCGACTCTCACGACCGCCAAGTGTTCTCGAACAAGGCCGCGCGCGACCTGCTGGCACAAATTGACGGCGTCCAGGAAAACGAAGTGTCTCGTCTGCCGCAAGTCGCTCAGCTGATTTCGGAGACCCGAAGCCGGAGCGTCGCGACAGATCATCGCAAGGCCGAATTCGAGGTCGTCGCTGACGAACAACCGCTCGCCTGTCGTGCCACATCGTGGTTGCTGGGCGAAAGCAACTCGAACGCGAACAGCATCGCGACGATCATCGAAGACATTCGCGACGAACGGCAGGGGACCGCTTCGTCTGCTGTGCCGTGGAAGATGATCGTCGGTGGCAGCCCTTTGCGCACGTGGTGAATGGGTGAGATGGCGTCCGGGTTTCCACCACAGCGTTCGGCGATGGATGCGGTTTTCTCTGGGCCGAGCAAGTCCTTCTCACCGAGCGGAGCCAGCATTACAGCCGGGTTGTAAATCGCCATCGCGTTGGGGACAGAACTGATTTTCAGATCTTCACCTTTCTCGTCGAAACCGGGAACCACACCCGCCGCCGCCAGATGCCCTCCGGCCGACCCGCCGGCAGCGATGGTCTTCTTTGGATCGATGCCCAGTCGTTTCGCGTTCTTGCGCGTCCAGCGAATAGCCGACTTGGCGTCGCTGACACATTGTTGCGGCGTGGCCTTTTGCCGATTGAGAACGCGGTAGTCAACGGTGATCGCCACCAGGCCGCGTTGCGATAATTCCGTGCAATGTGGATGGAATTGACCAGGCGTTCCGCCGCGCCATCCGCCTCCGAAGAAGAACACAATCGCCGGCTTCGAGTCGCCCGCCTCGTGGTTCTTCGGCTCGTAGATGTAAGCGTTGAGTTTCACATTGCCGATGGTCTTATAAACCTCGATTCGTGACCCCGGCAACTTTGCGGGATAACCCCAGATTCCCGTGGCAGGTTCCGCCGCGCGCAGTCGACATTCCAAGCAAGACAACAAGGGCGACACCAATCAGGCTGCGCATGACATCTAATCCTCTCTTCATCGAACGATTAACTGCCGAACTATCGCGTCACATACGTTCGCTCTTTACCGTCCACGCCGATCTGGACGGTGTAACTGCCGCCATCCGGCGCAATCGAGGCTTTCACGAGCACACCCCGACAATCGGCCGTCGTTCCCGAGTTGGCAATGAACTTGGCCGGTGTCTGCTGGTCGGCCTTCAATTTGATATTGCGATGCAGTTGAAACAGCGCCTGCAGCGATTTCACTTTTCCAAATGTCTCAAGCACAGAAGCTGATCCTCCCTTGGTCGGGCCGTTGCACATCACGATGACACGCGGATCGATCGCTAGCACCAACGCCGGGTTGTTGCTGTTCGGCAAACCGTGGTGCGTGGCCATGAACAGGTCCACCTTGCCGATCGGATTGTTCGGGGTCATCAGTTTCGCTTCGATGTTCCATGTCAGGTCACCGCAGCAGAGGAACTTGAACTGGCCGAACTGCACCAGAAAACTCACGCTGGCCGCGTTGTCACTCTTGTCTTCCGGCTTCGCCTGATGCAACTTCGCGTACGGGTTGGGCGTTCCCTTGTTGGGAATCACATTGCGGCTGGCGGTCACAATCTTCACTGAGAACTTCGTCTTGCCCGATTTGACCGGCAGCATGTCGCCCGCTTTGACGGTATTTGATTTGTTCTGGGTCGCCCGGCGATAGTCGGCAATTCGATCGACGAATTGTCCGTCTTCCATCAACGCATCGGGGATACCCCGATCCCAAAACGTGCCGATTTTGATCTGCGACGCCAACGACGCATGGTTGC
>JBDOMX010000499.1:0-6950 GCA_039831615.1 Planctomycetaceae bacterium | reverse complement strand
ACTTCAATCAGCTGTTGATCGCTGCCGCATCGCCACGTTTGAAGCGCAGCGCCGGCGGTATGGTGATGACGCAAAAGCATTGTGGACTCTGATTGATCCCGGGCCCGGCTTCGAAGTCGCAGAAAATGTCCGGCAGCTCGTCCGATTTCAGGCGCTCTGTGTCCGAGCTGCCGGGAAAACTGATTCCACACTCATAAAAAACCTAAAACAGTATCTCCCCGGATGGAATGCGCCCGCTCCGAAAGTAGCCTCTGACCTGGTGACTGCATTTGAGCATGATCGAGTCGTGGCCTATGAAAATGCCGACGAGCCGGAACGGCTTCAGCTGGAACGGCTGTTATATCGACAACTTCGCCTGCAGGAGCTCCGGAGTCAGCTCAAGTCGGATGGCAGCAATGCACTCGTCGTTTCAACCGAGGTCGCGGCTGACCTGCCGGAAGAGACGACCGTCATTCGGCAGCTGGAATCGACCTGGGCAGATTATCGACTGAAGAACATTGAAAGGCTCAGACGTCGTCAGGTGGACGAGGTGATTGCTCTGCTGCGTCGGATCGAACGACCGGATGACGTCGTGCCGGCGGCGAACAAATGGCTTGGAAAACAGGAATTTGATTTTCGCGACCGGGGAAGTGATGGCCAGTTAAGACTTGCGGACGACTTCCTGCATGCTTCCGGACAGTGGGGTCTCGCGGAACAGCGTGAGCGGGGGATTGAGTATTTGAAACGGGCCTGGACTACTGCGTCCAAAGAGTCAACGGAGCTGGCCTCAGAGATCGAGCAGCGTCTCGCGCGCCTCGGATTTAAACGCCTGCACAGGCGCTGGTTGACTGATTCCGACCTTGAGAATCTGCCGGCGGGTGACATCGAAATGGCACAGCAAAAAGGCATCGTTGTCCCCGGGATGTCGTCGAATCAGGTTGAGGCCATTATGGGACTTCCTGCACGACGGATCCGCATGGCAACATCCACATCCGTGGAAGATTTCTGGGTGTACGGGGAACGTCGGTCGAGCCGAATTCTGGTGCGAATGAAGCGACCGCGTGCCAACTCGGAAGATTCGACAACGGTCGTCGAGGTTGTGCAGATCAGTGGCCTGTGAGAACGTTTCAAACACTCAGGTGAATTCAACGTGCCGAATCCCGTGACTCATCTGTCGGTCCACGAGGCTTCAGCGGCGGCGACGCAGTTGTTGCTGTCGGAACGAAATTCCTCCGGCTGGTGGACGGGCGAATTGTCGACTTCAGCTCTGTCGACAGCCACTGCGGTCATGGCTCTGGAACTTGCTCGCAGAGCCAACGTGCGACAGTGTGATGCATTGATCGCGGGCGGGCTTCAGTGGCTGGCAAATCACCAAAATGACGATGGCGGCTGGGGCGACACCGTTCTGAGTCACAGTAACATCTCGACCTCAATGCTGGTCAATGCTGTGTTGCGGGCCGCTCAGGGAGGTGAACAATTCAGCCAGGCCATTCAGACGTCCCAGCAGTATATTGACGATCACGGCGGCGTGGATGCTGTGATCCGGCGTTACGGAAAAGACCGCACGTTCTCGATTCCGATACTGACACATTGCGCACTGGCCGGAGTCGTCAACTGGGATCGCGTCGTCCCCTTACCATTTGAGCTCGCCTGTATTCCGGCACGTTTGTACAACGCCGTGAGGATGCCGGTGGTCAGCTACGCCCTGCCGGCGTTGATTGCGATCGGTCAGGTGATCTTTCATCACCGCGGTCATCGCAATCCAGTCATTCGCGGAATCCGCAGGCGGGCGATTGGTCCTTCGTTGAGAGTCCTGGAACGCATTCAGCCGGAACACGGAGGCTTTCTGGAAGCGGCGCCGCTCACCAGTTTCGTCTGCATGAGTCTGCTGGGATGTGGTTTGCATGATTTCAAGGTCACCCAACGTTGTCTCGATTTTATCATCGATTCCGTCCGTGACGACGGCAGTTGGCCGATCGATACCAATCTGGCGACGTGGGTGACGACGCTCAGCGTCAACGCTTTGGCGCCGTCCGCAAATCATGACTCTTCTGCCAGCACTCTGAATGACGAAGATCGCGAACGCATTCGAACCTGGCTGCTGGATCAGCAATACAAGGGAATGCACCCGTACACGCAGGCTGCACCCGGAGGATGGGCGTGGACGGATTTGCCGGGAGGTGTCCCCGATGCGGACGACACACCCGGTGCCATGCTGGCGGTGCTCAATCTGCGACCTGCCGACGACGACTTCCCTGAATCTGAAACACAGTCGTTGCTGGCCGCCGCCAAATGGCTGCTGGATCTGCAAAATCGGGATGGCGGCTGGCCAACCTTCTGCCGTGGATGGGGGACTCTGCCGTTCGACCGCAGTACCAGCGATCTGACCGCACACACCCTGCGAGCTGTGCAAAGCTGGCTCGACCGAGTCGACTCGGTCCCACCATCGCTGCGCCGACGCGCAGTCAAAGCACTGGACCGCGGGATCCGCTACCTCCGCCACCAGCAGGCGGTCGACGGAGCATGGTTTCCGCTGTGGTTCGGCAACCAATGGGCTGAAAATGACGAGAATCCACTGTACGGGACCGCGAAAGTGGTTTTGGCCCTTCGTGATCTCGGTCACGACGACATGTCGATGACAAAAAAGGGCGTGCAATGGCTGTTGGACAACCAAAACCCTGACGGCAGCTGGTCGGGCCGTCGGGACCTGCCTGGGTCGGTGGAGGAGACATCACTGGCGATCGAGGCACTCAGTGGACACCCCCAGGCCGATGAAGCCGTTATAGATGGTACGAACTGGCTGGCGCGGCGAATTCAGGCGGGTCAACTGACAGAGCCATCGCCGATTGGTTTCTATTTCGCAAAACTCTGGTATTTTGAGCGCTTGTACCCGATCATATTCGCAGCTGCCGCACTGCGGCGTGCGTCCCAATCGGGTCAATACGACTGAATTCCGAAGGCCATCGGAGCCACCAGTGTCGATATCTCACGTTGAGGACATTTTAGTCGAGCCGGAATTTCCACCGGACGATCCGAAGCCCGTCCGCAGGAAGGGACGCCGGCGAAGCACGAGCCACCTCAAGGCCGTGCCGGAAACGCTCGAGGAACGGACTCGCGTCAAAGAGGCGGCGGAAGAGTACGCCCGCACGCTCGACAGAAGCCGGGCCTTCTCCAAGGGGGAGCTCGAAAAACATTCCCGCACGCTGATGGATCAACTGCGCCTGCCCGAGAAATACCTGGGCTTCAGCATGGTGATGGTTGGAAACTTCTTCTGGAAACAGCAGTTTCTTGCCATCCCGTTCGAACGCCGAATGCTGCTGCTGCCGCATTGTCTCAAACACGCTGAAGGCTGTCCGGCGGAATACACGGAATTTGGACTCGACTGCGAGCGGTGCGGAGCCTGCTCGATTGCTGACTACAAAGTTCGAGCCGAACAGCTGGGATATAAGGTGCTGGTGGCCGAGGGGTCACCGGTCGTGCTCAAGATTATCGTTTCCGGTTACATCGATGGCATCCTTGGTGTGGCATGTCTGAACGTCCTCGAAAAGGCGATCGACAAGATCTTAATCGCTGGAGTGCCGTCGTATGCCGTGCCGCTGCATACCGGCGATTGCATGAACACGACGCTGGACGAGGCGTGGGTTTGGGATGTCCTGGAGAAATGCGAACCGCTTCCCGTTCGGCCCACGGCCAGCTACATCCCGATGATGCGCGCATCGTCTCAGGTCTTTGAGGACGATTACGAACGGCTGCTGCCGCCGATCCGCACCAAGGATCCTCAACGTACGAACCATCCGGTCGCATTCACTGAGAAAACTGCCTACGACTGGCTCGCGGAAGGTGGACGGAGATTTCGTCCTTTTATCACGCTGGCCGCGTGGTACGCCGCTTCGCATGACGATCCTCTGACTGCCGGTGCCGACACTCCGGAAATCCCCGACGACGTGGCTCGTGTGGCGATGGCGATTGAAGCGTTTCATAAAGCGTCTCTGGTGCACGACGACATCCAGGATGACGACGCGTGGCGTTACGGCCGCAAAACACTGCATCGTGAGCACGGTGTTTCTCAGGCCATCAACATCGGTGACTATCTGATTGGATTGGGATATCGACTGATTCACGCGGCCCGTCGGATCGATCCGGAGATCGCCGCGGATGTGCTGGACAGCATGGCGACGGCCCACCTTCGACTTTGCGACGGACAGGGCGCTGAAATGGCGTGGCAGCGTACGCCTGACTGGAACGTTACGCCGCTCGATGCCATGCAAATCTACGCGCTAAAAACATCACCGGCGTTTGAGGCGGCTTTGTACGCCGGACTGCGGCTGGCACGGCACGAACTGGCCGAATCGGAGATGGTCTCACTTTTTTGTCGGCATCTGGGGGTTGGCTTCCAAATCATCAATGATTTAAAGGACTGGCAGGGAGACGAAAATAACAAGCTGGTGGCTGGACAGGACGCACTCGCACGGCGTCCCACGATCCTGCTGGCCCTCGCGTTGAAGTACGCCACCGATTCCCAACGCACCCTTCTGGAAGAATTGTTTGCCGACGACGCATCCGACCAGAACAGCGAAGAGCGTGTTGAGCAGTTGCGGGAAATCCTGAGGTCCTGCGGTGTGTTCGAAAAGGCCGACACTCTGGTGGAACGCTGCCGGGAAAGAGCGGTCGCTCTGGTCGAAGAAGTTGACAGTCAGCCGATTCGAGACCTGCTGCAGTTCTTCCTCGAAACCGTGCTGTCAACCGACACCGGTCCGACGCCGGCCGAGCATCTGGATCCTTCTGAACCGGTTTTCGCCAATCTGCAAATCCCGCCGGCCCCCGTCATTCAGCTCGGAATCCCGGCCCTCTGACGGTTTGACGCGTCAGGGCGAATCTGACGGTTGTGCCCATCTGTTACGACCATTCGAGCAGCTCACTGCTGAGAAAATGAGCTTTAGAGGCCGTTCTGGCGCTTGCGACTCTCCATTTTGGGGCCTTTCAACTAGGATGGGCTGCCTTCAACGGGTCGCGTGCCCCCTTTTCGCACGCACTGCGTAATATACGGGCAGCGCCTCCGCACTTTTTTACCGCATCATGGCCGCAGACGAAAACCTCATCGATGGATTGATCGGGCAGGCGCCTGCCATGCAGGCTGTTTATCGTATCACGCGAAAAGCCGCCCCGTCCCATGCCACAGTGTTGTTGACCGGCGAAACCGGGACCGGAAAAGAACTGATCGCCCGAGCTCTGCATGAACTGAGTCCGCGCGCGACGGGTCCTTTCGTCCGCGTCAATTGTGGAGCCTTGTCCGAGAGTCTGCTTGAAAGCGAACTTTTTGGTCACATCAAGGGTGCCTTCACCAGTGCTCATGAGAATCGAACCGGTCGGTTTGAGGCCGCTCACGGAGGAACCGTTTTCCTGGATGAGATCAATTCTGTCAGTTATCAACTGCAGGTCAAACTGCTCCGCGTCCTCCAGGAACATGAGTTTGAGCGCGTGGGAGACAGCAGATCGATTCAGGTGGACTGCCGCGTGATTGCCGCGACGAACATTGATCTGCTGGACGAAATCAATGCCGGTCGATTCCGTGACGACTTGTATTATCGGCTCAACGTCATCCCGATTGACCTGCCTCCGCTGCGTGATCGAACGGAAGACGTGGAATCACTGGTCCGCTTTTTTGTCGACAGATATGCGGTTGCCTACGGACAGCAGCCGCTGGAGTTTTCCAGCGCGGCCCTGCAATTGCTCGCTCAGTACAGCTGGCCGGGCAACGTTCGCGAACTGCAGAATTATGTCGAGCGGGCCCTTGTGCTTTCCAGCGGCGACTCCAGCGGCGACTCCATCGACGTCGGGGACCTGCCGGAGCACGTCCGCGGTTTACCAGCCGTCCGAACGGCACGCGTCAACGTTGATTCCATTGAATCGCTGTGTGCCGAACTTGTGTCTCGCACGGTGGCGGAGGCCGGTCACGAATCAAATGAATTGTACGGGGCCGCCGTGAGCCGCGTGGAACGTGAAGTCATTCTGCAGGTTCTTCGACAGTGTCACGGTGTTCAGACCCGCACGGCCACGAGACTGGGAATCAACCGCAATACCCTGCACAAGAAAATCGAAGAGCATAAGCTGCACGACGACGCGCGATAGACTGGATCATTCATTCCAAATCCAGGCCGGACCCAGCAAACCCTTGCTGTGCCGGAACTTCGGTCGC
Source organism: Planctomycetaceae bacterium (assembly GCA_039831615.1). GTDB lineage: Bacteria > Planctomycetota > Planctomycetia > Planctomycetales > Planctomycetaceae > S139-18. The sequence goes on along the minus strand of JBDOMX010000499.1, from coordinate 775 downwards.
CAGATTGTTATGCTTCATGCGCGCACTCTGCCGTCTGCCATGCAATAGGTTGCGCCGTTCCGGCACCGCTCGCGACCTCCCTGAATACTTCGGGATGGCGCAAACACACCCGCCGGTAATCCCAGCAAGCAGATTCGTTGTAGGAGTCGTCAACACGTTCTCGGTGATCTCTGAGTCCACGGTGGCAAAAGCACGCGGCAGTCAGGAATATTGAATTCTGCTCGTCGGATCAACGACAGAATGTTGCGGCGGCGACGAGATCAGCGGCGTTTCTTCATTTGCTCGCTGGCCTGCCGAAGAATTCGCCGTTCTCGCGCGTTCAGACTCTCTTCGCCCTGCCTGGAAATCTTATCGAGAATTTCGTCCACCCGAGCGGAGAGGTCCGGATCCGGCTGCGTTTTGGGGTTATAAACTCGCAAGCCAGCCTTTCGGGCGCGAATGCCCGTCGCGGTACGGCCGGCAATGCGGTCCCACCAATTGGTGAAACGCATGTTCCAGCGGTAATACAGCCAGCCAAACAACAGTCCGCCGAGGTGAGCGCTGTGTGCTGTTCCGCCATCTCCAAGTTGTCCGGCACTTAGGCTTCGGACGACCGGAAACGCCTCAATCGCCACGTATGCCGCCAGCAACCAGCGGACTTCGATGCCCAAAACTCCAAATAAATAGAGCTTTTGCTTTGGGTAGTGCATCGCAAACAAAGTGAACACGGCGAAAACAGCGCCCGATGCTCCCAATATTTGCGGATCGTAGCCGCGGAAGCGGTAAAAGCACACCG
>JBDOMX010000628.1:0-1686 GCA_039831615.1 Planctomycetaceae bacterium | reverse complement strand
CCTGATTGGTAGACACGAGACGCCCGGAGGTCTCGACGACCATCCCCGGCATGGTCATGCGATAGACGAATTGCCGGGGGCTCGTGAAAACGGGTTGGCGGTATGCTCCCAGGATGCGTGCCAGGCGATTCGTCAATTGCTGCTCAAAGTTCTCCTGATTTCGATACAGCTTTTCGACGACAAATGCGTTCATCACCTGCCGCGCCGCGTCACGGTCATCCGTACCCCGACCGTCTTCTCGCAGATCCAGCCAGTCCAGGACCATGTCGATCGTCTCTGACTTCAATGGTCGCTTGTCCTTACGTGTGAGCGTTGCCCGCAGACGCGCCGTGACGAACTTTGAGATGGCCGTCGCTCGAGCAGTGTCGTCCAGCAACGCCCCGGTATCGTCCTTGAGCGATAACCCGTGTTGTTGGCAGAGAGCCGCCAGGTCATGGCTCAAATGGGTGTCACGATCGGACTCTTCGGAGTACCTGGCCGACACACCGTGGTAAATGTCACAGGCTTCATGAAACCAGCGACCTCCCTCGCTACGCAGCCAGGCCAGCAGCATTTCAGTGTCATGGTGTTTGTCGAGTTGTAATGCGCAGACTTCACGTGTGAATTCCAGTGCCATCTCCACCAGTTCGTCTTGCGCGCGGCGCGAATCACTGAGAGTCACGACGTCTTCGAGGATTTCAGACCAGACGTGCTCGGTGACAAAACCAAAGTCGTTGCGCTGGACTGCACGGCTCAACGTGCCGGTTCGTGTGGAGAGAGGAACACGCAACTCGAAGTGAGTGGGGATGTCTCCGCAGGATGCGAAGTGGCCCCACGCGGCAAAGTACTGGTCCATGTCGGATCGTCGGCGAAGCGGCAACCGCTGGATCGGGCGATCCGCATCATCCGCAGCTGATGTCGCCGCAAAAGTGATATGTTCCCAATGCTCTGATGTTTCGGCATGGGCCGTTGTCGCATTGAGTGGCTGGAGGACCGCCCGAAATATGCAGCCATCGGATTCGAGAATTGTCGTTGCTCGATAGTGATCCACAGTGCAACCCGCGCACCCAGCGAACAGGATCACCATCAAGACGCGGAGATCACATTTGAGCATGAAAGGGACGTCCTTCGAGCGCTGTGTCAGACGGAAATCACCGTGCTGACGATGCGCTCGCGACAGCCGCTATTCCGCAATTGTGTCTGTAAACCGCCTGTTTCCATGAAAAAAGAAAGCACAGGATTTTGATCCTGTGCTTTCGGGAAGTCTGGATAGCCGGGGCCGATTACCGACCTCGACCATTGGGAGGACCGGATGGACGGCGGCCACCTCGACGACTACGAGACCGATCTCGACCGGTTCGACGAATGCCGAGACGTGTGGAGTCGTCGGGCCCGAGAGCTGGCCACCGAGTGCGTCGCGCTGGCCAGGGCCGATGCCGGCCTTGATCGAGCCCAACGTGCGCACAGCGACGCCGACCAGCGCAGAGACCGGGTCGAGAGCGACGTACGGGCGTTGCGCACCCGCGTCGATGCCATCGCCCGGCAATCCGGCGCGACCTATGTGCGCATCAGCGAAAGCGAGGAAGAGCGCCAGATATTCTGGTCCGGGCGCAAGAACGCTTTCCCGGCGGTCGGGCGTATTTCACCGGATTATCTCTGCATGGACGGCACCATCCCGCGCGGCCGTCTGGCCGACGTTTTGAAGCG
>JBDOMX010001134.1:0-6954 GCA_039831615.1 Planctomycetaceae bacterium | reverse complement strand
CAGTGAAGCTTGGGCCAACCCAGATTGCTGAACCGACGAACGAAACGGCCAATAGTGCGAGCATCACCTTGAACGCAACCTCGACGCGCGCATAAACCGGATGAAACACAAATGCGACAGCAACGACGCTCCACAGAAGCGACCATTGCCACTTCGCGCCGATGTCGAACAGCTTGACCGAAAGTTCACCGGTGCCAACAACCATAAACGAGCCGAGCAAATGTCCCATGAACACGGCGACAATCGCAAGGCAAGGCGCATACAGTGGATGGAGACGGGCTAAACCGTCCAGAACACTCTCGCCGTGCTGATTGCAAAGTTGGTACTTCGCAATGAGTGACACGAACAGGAATCGCATCATGAGCGCCAGGAGCATCGCCCACATCAGCGCGTAACCGTAAGTGCCACCTGCAACACCAGCCCCGACCACGTCGCCCGCGCCCAGCCAGGTCAGCACCACGACAATGCCAGGACCGAACGATCGGAGATACTCACGAAAGCTCACCGGGATCGGGGCTAACGTCGGATCGGGTGTGTCAGGGGGCGTAGACGGCATCGGCAGCACTCCAAACATGCCTGATGTGAAGAAAGAGATAGGGTAAGTGTGAACGTGCTGCAACGCCAACGGGAAGCCCTGACTCGCTGTCTGATTTGACGAAAGCGGAGTTTGACGTCACGTTCTCCTAACGCGCCAGTCGCTCATCCGGCCGTTGGCCACCTTCTCCCGCGGGGAGCAGAAAGCAGCTGTTTCTTGCAGTTCTTGAATCCACCCCCAATCAACGGATGGACCCTGCCATTGGCCGGATGTGTGAGAATCGTTGACGGTGTTTTCACGCCACGGTACGCTTGCACCCGGCGTCGGCACTGTTGGACATGGACAGGCATTTGGGGAGGGTCGGCTCAGCGGACGCCTCGTCGTGAGGCCTCCGCGAGTCAACAGGTGAAGTATGGCAGAGGACGCGACAGACACGACACGCGCCCAACCCGTCGACCTGTCGGCTGGCAACAGCCTGCCGTTGAGGCACCGACTGTTCGCACCTGTCGACAGTGCCAGTCTGGTGTTTTTTCGAGTGGCCTTCGGCGTGCTGATGATCTGGTGGCTGTGCGACCGCATCGCCAGCGGGAAAGTCGATCATTATTACGTTGATTCGGCTTTTCGCGTCTCCTATTACGGCTTCGGATGGGTACGACCGTGGCCAGGGGGCGGGATGTATCTGCATTACTACGCGCTGTTGGCCTGTGCAACCTGTCTGGTCATCGGCCTGTGGTACCGTCTCTCCGCCCTGCTGTTCTTTTTGGGCTACACGTATCTCTTCCTGCTGGAGTCGATCTACTACAACAATCATTACTACCTGATCAGCCTGTTGAGTTTGATCATGCTGATTGTTCCCGTGCACCGCGCGTGGTCGATCGACGTATTGCTGTGGCCGCAGCTTCGTACCTCCACAGCTCCGGCGTGGGCTCTCTGGCTGTTGCGTGCCCAGATTGCAATTCCGTATTTCTATGGAGGAATTGCCAAACTGAACGAAGACTGGCTGGCCGGCGAACCCATGCGAACATGGCTCTCCGACAAGGACTTTGCCCCGCACCTCGGGGCGTTCTTCCGGCAGGAAGCGGCGATCATGTGCTACAGCTACGGCGGACTGCTGTTTGATCTGGCGGTCGTACCCCTGCTGCTGTGGCAACGAACCCGTCTGGCCACGTTCGTTGTTGCAGTGATTTTCCACTTGTGCAATGCACTGCTGTTTCAGTTCAGCATCGGAATTTTCCCGTGGGTGATGATCGCCGCCACTTTGATGTTCTTCGATCCCCCCTGGCCCCGAATGCAGTTCCTTCGCCATCTCGCGCCCGGCTCGCAAAATTTGCGATGGACGCCGCCACGCCGGCTCTCGATGCGACAAGAGTTCATGCTGGCTTTTCTGACGATCTACATCAGCGTCCAGCTGCTTGTGCCGTTGAGACATTTCCTGTATCCGGGAGATGCCAATTGGACCGACGAGGGCCAGCGATTTGCATGGCGCATGATGCTGCGATCAAAGACTGTGACGGGCGACTCACAAGTCTATGCGCGTTATGCCGACGGTCGAAAGATTCCCGTGCTGCCCGATCGCAAAGACCTCGGCGAAACCGGACGTTTCAAACTGGCGACCATTTTGGCGAATCCGGATTTGCTTTTGCAGTACTGTCACTACATCAGTCAGGTGCTGCGCGCGAAGAGTAACCAGAAGTTCAGGATCGAGGCCCATGTCGCGGTCTCCATGAATGGCCGTAAGCCTCAACGGCTGATCGATCCGAACGTTGATCTGGCCGTCCAGCCGAGGTCGTTAAAACCGGCCATCTGGATCATGCCGCTCGTCGAGCCCCTGCCAACGCGTTGACAGTCAGCGATTCCAGTCCAGTCGATTTGATCGACGAACGGTTGTCCGTTGCCGACAGACCGTAAGCGGAACTGCGCTTGGAGGTTGTGGTTCCCGAGGGGACGGTTCGTTTCAGATTGGCGGATCCCCGGAAGTTAATCGGGACGGGAAATCGAGCCGTTGACCTGGCGGAACGCAAACTTCTCGGCGCTGACCACGCAAGGTGAGAACCACTGACATAAACACGTGCATTTGAAGAGTTCAATTCAAACGGGAGTCAATCTGAGACGGTTCGACTGGACATGGTATCCTCGCCCGACGTATGTGGGGATCGGTCCACATCACGGTCAGGACGGCAGTGAATTCTACGTGGTGCAGGGACTGGTGTGACGCGGGAATGAGATCTGGCCATACTGCTTCGGGCAGACCGCCAACCATTCTTCGTGGATCGGGGTCGTGCTGTGATTGTCAGGTCGGCCCGTTTTGCCGCCATTCCTGCTGCATCTTTTTTGCTCAGAGTCCGCCATCTTTCCATGGGCCGGTGATCGCGTAAGTCATCCCCGGTGTTTGCATATTGACGAACAGCCAATTCCCATCGGGGCTGAAGCACGCGCCGCACCATTCCTGATGCCGGTAGTCGCCCGTGAAACCGTTCTTTTCCCCATTGAGCATCACGTTGTTAGCGGCGAAGGGGAAGAGCCTCCCGTCCGGAGTCAGGCCCTGGAGGCGCTGCGGAACCAGGTCGCCGTCCTCGCACAGCACAATGCCACCGCGCGGGCTAACAGCGATGTTGTCCGGCATTTCGAGGACCTTCGCAGAAGGCGACTCAAACACGAGCCCCAGCTGTTCGGTGCGAGGATCGTATTGCCATACCTGACCGTTTTCGGCGTCGCCTCCGTTAGTGGAGACCAGATACACGACACTATTTCCGAACCAGCAGCCTTCGAGACGCGCGAAGGCAGAACCTCCCCGTCGCTTTCCTTGAGAGAAGACGCCCAGACAGTCCATCGTGCCAGGCGAATGACCGCGCCGCGGATCGTCGATGTCGACCCATGAAACGTCAAACGTCTGACCGCTGTGGATTCCTTGACGGAGGTCGAGTCGACCAGCGACGCTCAGCATCTGCAGCCTGCCGCCGTTGGACAGAATCCCATTGCTGTTCGGAAGGAAGCGGTAAAATCCGGCTGACGTCTTGTTGTCTTCGGTCTCATAGACGTAACCCGTATCAGGGTCGACGGCAACCGCTTCATGAATGAAGCAGCCCATGTCTCGTATTGGAACGGCCGTCGCTGGTTGATCGGCCGGAACCTCAAAAATCCAGCCATGATCAGTGCTGTAGTCAAACTTGTCGTCTCCCGAAATGTTGCCAACGATTTCCTCACATGAAAGCCAGCTTCCCCATGGCGTGGGGCCTCCCGCACAATTCCTGCTTGTCCCGGTCAGCGCGGCCCAGCTGCTGAGCCAGCGGCCTTCTTTCGTGTTAAAGGTCAGGTTGGTGCAACCACCTCCACATTGGTCATCGTAGGTGATAGCCGGCGGCCCGAATGACTTTCTCGCCTTTTCGACTTCGTGATTTCGGCAGAGGGTCACCTCATCGCCGTTTGCCGCGATGACACCCATTCCATCGTGTCGATCAGGAGTCGCCACCCCGTCGGCCATGGTGTCCCCGGTCCATCCGTACGAGACGTAGCGAAATCCCTCCGGCAGGCGGAGCAGCTCAAGTCCGGTATTCTCGTCGACGGCAGGGACCAGCATTCCGTATTCCGGCCGTTCATTGCGGGCCGCACCACATGCAGACCGCGACAGCAAACTCTCAAACGCATCGACGACCGCGAAGGAGCCGACCGCGGACGCTGAGAATTGCAGAAAACTGCGCCGAGATGAATGCTCAGCGGTTTCCTCTGCATGGGCGGCCGGCGACCTGTCTTTTGCATCTGACATTTCAGGAAACTCCAGCCACAGAACGATGAGTCTTGAATGCTTTGTTGGATCAGTGTCGACGACGCGACCGTGTTGGTAAAGCATGGAATCGTCGGACGCCCGTTTTGCGAACAAACTGTAAGCCCTCACCGAGCAGCATGGTCTCCTTCGGCCGAGAAGGGGTCTCAGTGTCTTGATCGCACTGCAGATTCAGAGCAGCAATATTCACGCGTCCGGCCGCTGGCATCTCTTGTCGATCTCTCCGGCGTTCAGACGCCAATACCCGGTTTCGCCATGTTCGTGTCTCCGGACAGTCTGCAGGTAAGGCGTGCACGGATGCTGATGATTCGTGGTAAACTCGTGGGTTGTGAAACGTATTCGGATCGAATTCTGATGGTCCGCTTCAATTTTCGTGACAGCCCGGGTGCACCGATCACCAACGAACTTCAGCTCAATCTTTCTTACCGAGGACAGCACCAATGGATAGACGCTCTTTTCTGAAGCGCTCCTGTGAAGCATCGGTTTCGACTGCCGCCGGTCTGACTTTGCTCAATGCGGCCACTCCGACGCAGGCGCAGGCCGAGGCCCGCAGGCTGAACCTGCGCATTACAGACGTCAGGACAATTGTCATGAACGCTGGTGGTGACGAAAACTACGTGTTCGTCAAAGTCGACACAAATCAGGGCATCACGGGACTCGGCGAGGCGACGCTGCCGTCGAAGGCTCTGACGATCAGCCACGCGATCCTTGAGCACAAACGGTATCTTGTCGGTCTGGATCCCACAGAGATTGAACGCCATTGGCAGGCCATGTTTCGCGGTCCGCGCTACCGCGGCGGACCGATCATGATGTCGGCGATCAGTGCGATCGACATCGCACTCTGGGACATTCTGGGAAAGGCGCTGGAACTGCCCGTGTGGCAATTGCTGGGTGGGAAGGCACGGGACCGTGTTCGTGTTTATCCGAAACCTGGTTGGGGCAACTCACCGGAAGAAATGGGTGAACTCTGGCTGGCCGCAAAAGAACAAGGCTGGACCGCGGGAAAGAGCGGGTTTTACAAACCTGAACACAACATCATGCGACAGGACAAGGCTCTGCTGGATTCCGTCGCGCGGGTCCGAGCGATCCGTGACGCCGTCGGAGACGATTTCGATATCTGCATTGACCTGCATGGCAAACCGACCACACCCTTTGCCGTTGAGTTTTGCCGCCAGGTGGAAGAGTACCGGCCATTTTTTGTCGAGGAGGCGACACAGGCCGAGGACCCTGGTGAGCTCAGACATTTGCGTGAGCACACCAAGGTTGCCCTGGCGACGGGCGAACGTCTGTTCACAAAGTATGCCTTCGCGGAGATCTGTGCCAACCACCTTGTTGACTACGTGCAGCCTGACATTATTCACTGCGGCGGTATCACGGAAATGCGAAAAATAGCAGCGGTGGCGGATGCCTTTCGGATCGACGTGTTACCGCATAACCCGAACAGCCGGGTGTGTACGTTCGCGTCACTGCATTTCTGCAGCGCGACACCCAATGGAACATTGCTCGAAATCAGCGGCTCGGAGAAACCAGTCTGGGATGATCTGTTCTTCGGGAATGCCGTCAAATACGAAGACGGTTTTGCCCAATTGCCGGATCGGCCTGGTCTGGGGATTGACCTGGATGAAGCGGTCGCCGCCAGGTGGCCGTACAAGGCGAAGGACTGGCATGGGCCTCGGTTCAATGACGGCGGAATTGCCGATCGATAAATGACTTCTGCCAGTGTCGTCGGACGACTGCCAGTGTCAGGCACAGCGCCAGAATTGCACAGCTGCCTGGTTCCGGTACGGCGGCCGCGCCCAGCTGGATGTTGTCGAAATCCACTTCAAGATCAGCCGTCGGTGAACCAGGGTCAACCATATTGAGATTCACCAGTCGAATCTCCAGAGGCTGGCCCAGCTGAGCGTGTGTGTTGCCCGTCGTGAAAAACACATTGGTGGGAGCAAAGTCACCTTCGCCAATTGTCCCGGCGAGAGAATTGTTGTCCTGCGCCAGCACGACGCCGCCGGCCAGCAAATCGACTCGATAGCCAGGAAAACCGGAGATGTCGAAAAAGGTGCCGTCCTGAGATGTCCCGGAGGCGATATTTCCGATCTCGACGTCGAGGGAATACCGTGTGTCGGGCTGCAAGGTATCCGACAGGGTTTGCTGCATGCCGTATTCTCCGGTCCCTCCACTTCCGGAAAAGTTGAACGCGATGCCGACCCGCTGGCCTTCAGGTGCTCCGGCGGTGAAAAAATCAGGAGCCGTTGGCGTGAGCGTTCCGATGAAGAACGTGGCGCCGTCACCGCCATCCGTGATGTTGCCAGGATCGTAAAGGTCCCAGCCATTCAGTGGCCCAAAGGTGAATTCATTCGTTGGGGTTTCACCAGCGATGTCTTCAAATCCGGGATTCACAATCGGGATGATCGCTGCCATGGTTGGTGCGGCGCACAGATGAGCGACCAGCAGACTGCTGAACAGTGAAAGCATTTGACGGCTGCAGTAATACATTCGATCTCCAACGGGCCCGCAACGCAGAGGGGGCGCGAAGTTTCAGTGTGTAAATTGCAGTGTTTCGGCGAGGAACTGCTCGTTCCATCCGGCGCTTTGTCTCTTTCCCTTGAGGCTGTCGGTGGAGGGATGATGCCTTAACAGGCTG
>JBDOMX010000279.1:0-1687 GCA_039831615.1 Planctomycetaceae bacterium | reverse complement strand
AGATCCCTGGTCAGCGACGGCACCATCAAAGGCAGCAAAGGGGTCGCTGAGTGCCGGAGCAGTATCAGCGGCTGGCAATGGCACCTTTGACAGGTCATTTCGTATGAGCTGCATGACCGAACGAACGAGTTGTTGTTCGGCAGTCGCTTCAGCCCCTGTTGTCTGCAGGGTTGAGTACATCGACAACAATCCCCAGACAGCTGTCAGGAGGACAACCATCAGACTGACGGCGATCAGCATTTCGATGAGCGTATAGCCGGGGCGAAGGGCAGTGTCTCGACGTGAACGCTGTCCGTATCTGCGCAGGCATTTCATCAGTTGATGCCTCCGGACAGCTGCTGGTCTCCATCACCGAAGCCATCAAAAGGATTCCGTTCCGGTGCCTCACGAATCCATCGCGTCAGCGAGCAACGCATCCGCCGGCCATCGGATCGGCGAGACTGCACAACTTCCACGGTGAGGCTCATCAGGCCAGGTGCCTCGTCTTCGCGTCGGAGTCGGACTGAATGCAGCCACCGTGGCCTGTTACTGGCCGAGACCAGTCGGTCCTGTGGCCGACCGGGCCGCAGGACCTCCCTCCGGTCTTCGCCCCGCTCTTCGTCGCGGAACTCGCCCGGAGCGACGGGCATCAAGGGTGCAGATTCGACCGTGGACAGTGGGCGAAGCCCCATCATGATTTCATTGAGCGTGTTCTCGCAGACTCGTTGTGCCTGCGCCAGTTGTGTGGTGTTTTGCGCATAGGTTCGTCCCATGCCGGCCAGACGTGACAGGACCACGGCGCTGCCCAGCAGGATGGCGGTGGCCATGATGACTTCAATCAGACTGAAGCCGCGACGAGCTGGCCTGCCCCGAGACGCCTGACAGTGCTGCCACGATCTCATGGGCGGCCCCCGAATCGGTTTTCTGCAGGTTTGCGATGAAACGGTGCTGAAAAACTTACGTTCGACGTGAGTCCTCGGATTTTCACCTGCACCATGAAGTCGTTCGCTCCTGCGATACTTACGAGAGCATCCTGGCTGCGGCCATCCGGCGAAAACTTCAGTGGCTCGGACCACCTCTCGGGCGCGGAGTTCCGTGGTGGCTGGTCACGGTCCCGATTGCCGAATTCGTCTTCTCGCCTGGTGGAAGGACTGTCCAGCGTGAGGCCGGCGAACGTGACACCTTCAGGTAGCCAGCCTTCGCGGACAAGGTTTCCCGGGTGGCGGCGATCTGCTTCCTGCCCACCGTTGCCTCGATCGTCGTCAGCAGAAAACCTGGTTGGTGAGTGGGAATCGAGCCCGGAGGTCGGCTGGATCCTGCCGCGGTCACGCTCAATCTTCCAGTGTCGGCCACCCTGTCTGCAGCGGAACGTCATGGACATCCCTTCGCGGATCGCAAGCGATCGGGCTTTGCCCCACGCGCTCTGTACGGCGACGGCCCCGGAACGAAGGCGGCTCCGGTCAAGCGGTCCTGTTAATGCCGGGACCACAAAAGCCGACACCAACGTCAGGATGGCGAGGACGATCAGCAGCTCGATCACCGAAAATCCATGGCGCGCGAAAAAAGGCGAACCGTACGAGTCACGGTTCGCCTGTAGCTCAGCATGGCTGAGGATCCTGTTGCTGGGCCGAACAATCATAGCACCTCGATGATGACGTCCTGCTCCGGAAGTTGCCGGGCTATTCGTCTCCCAGATCGACGTCGAAAT
>JBDOMX010000608.1:876-6964 GCA_039831615.1 Planctomycetaceae bacterium | reverse complement strand
TCGTCCGCGACGAAAGCCACCACGAGCAACTCACAAGGCTTTGTTGTTCAGATTCCAGAGGCGCTCATGTCTGACAGCCAGGGTCGCATGTCACCTGTAAGTTACCCACTGTTTCGTCGCTAGAGCCCTTTTCCTACATCTATTCGTCGTAACATTCAGCTGGCGTTGCGGGAGCACGGCGAACGGCGGCGAAAAGAACTGGATTCCGTAACAGAACAGGTGCTTGGCGACGTGGGGTTATGGGATGAGGTAAAGGATCGCCTTGATTCCTCGGCACTTTTGCTGTCGGGAGGACAACAACAGCGTTTATGCATTGCCCGCGCGCTGGCTCTGAATCCGCACGTCCTGCTGATGGACGAACCGTGCAGCGCCCTGGACCCCATGGCATCGACGAAAGTAGAAGACCTCATCATGAGACTTCGAGGTCGCTATACCATCGTGGTGGTCACGCACAATCTCGCTCAGGCACGCCGGATCGCCGATGAGATCGCGGTGTTCTGGTTACGCGACGGAGCCGGAGTCATCATCGAACACGGCCCGACTGAGTCACTCTTCACGAATCCAAAACACCCCACTGCCGCTGCGTATCTCAATGGTACACAGGGCTGACAGGGAGAACGGCACGACGCGGGATGGACTGATATCCAAACGAAGCAGCCATTCTGCCACCTGTTCAGACATCATTCGCCCTCGTCGAGTCGTCCGCTGCACAGGACTCGTTGTCACTGCAGGAAGAATGTACTTTGTCCGTGAGCGCGGGCTCAGTACCGTCAATCATTCTTCTAATGTTGCTGCGGTGACGCCAGATAATCAGCAACGGGACGCAGACGGAGAAGACGGTCAGCGAAGCCGCCGGCGTGGTCCATGCCGTCTCTCCGGCCAACAGGAGATACGCAGCACCAAATGTGACCGAAGCCAGCATTGAGGCCAGTGCCATCCTGCGGGACAGGATCAGGACGGCAACAAATACCGGCAGCGCGATTCCCACCGCTGTGGGAGCCAGAACGATCACCACACCCAATGCTGTGGCAACTCCCTTTCCGCCGCGCAGTCGCAGATAAATGGGATACATATGGCCTGCAATGGAACTCATCCCGGCTGCGACCGCCACGTGATTCACCCATTCCGTCGACAACACGTCGGATGCGGCGTCCGCAGCAGCCAGCGTGGGAACCAGTCCCTTGAGGGCATCCAGAATCAGAACAACGCCACCCCAATTCCAACCCAGCACGCGTCCGACGTTGGTTGCTCCGATATTGCCGCTCCCGAAGTTGCGAATGTCATCTCGCAGTACCAGCCGCCCTGCCAAATAGCCGAACGGGATGCCCCCAATGACGAAACCAACCAGACAACTCAGAAGAAGAAAAACAAGGGGCGCCAATGTGAGTGAACTCATTGAAGGAGGAAAGAAATGACCAGAAGCCCGGCCCTTGTCAAAGAGCCGGGCTTCTGTCGGGAGCCCCGGAATTCCTGTTTTGCCTGCTCAGCCAACCAGTGTGCCGACAGTACGACGAGCAGCATTCGCTAGCTCATCGTGTGCGTTTGGGAAAGTCGCTCCTTGAACTCCAGAGCAAATGCCTCATCCTGCTCCAGACTGCGATTGTTCATCGCCAGGATCTTTCGGATTCGACCGACGGTCTGTTTTGCAGGGCTCGTCAATCGTCGCACGAGTTCATCCGGTTCGAATTGTTCCAGCTCCCGAACCGTGTGAATCCCCAGAAACACAAATGCTTCCCTTGCGGACTGATCATTCTGAAAGACGATATCCAGTGGTGCGTCAATCGGAATTTGAGATCGGCCCAGTTTGCGAACCGGCTTTCCGGACCGCAACCCGGCGGTGGTTGTCGCGCGCCGCACACCCTTGCGTTTCTTGACAACCTTACGAGCCGGCGGAGCTGGGGCAGCACTCGGACGCGGTGCAGCTTTCTTCTTAACAGGATCACCCGATTTCTTTGCAGCCACGGCCTTCTTTGACGCGGCCTTCTTCGCAGCCGATGATTTAACGGCCGACTTCTTCTGCGTCGTCTTGCGCGCGGACGTCTTTTTAGATGCCTGTCGCGAAGTCGTTTTCTTTCGGGTGGCTTTCTTTTTTGCAGCCTTCTTTTTTGCCATCGATTTGCGACCTTCCGAACCGACGCCGCAAAGCACTCGACGCCGTGATTGAATTCTTCTGTTGGTAAGCCAACCAGCACCCATCCGCAGCAACTGAACGACGGGCAAGGCAAAATGGCTCCCGTCGACGATTCGCCAACGGCCCGACAAAACTAACGAAATTATGACCGAGTAACCAGAAAGAGCCGCTCCGAAGTGCCAGGATCGAGGCGGATCGCAGATGCGTTCCTGCCCCAACGATCAAGCTGGCAGACTGGGCGGACTTAGCAAACACTAAATCACCGTGCTGCCAGTCAGCCAAATTGCCTCCACGCTGCATACGCCAGGCCGGAAACCACGGCCAGACCTGCCATTTTCAATACGATGACGAGCCAGCGAGGGATTTGGGGTACGTAAGGGTTTTTCGGGCGAGGACTGGCGTGTTGAAGGATGAACCCGGATCCGTCCAGGAAAGTCAGCTTCGCCCCGGGTTTCAATTCAACGCCAAGTTTCAATTCAGAGAAAGGAATTGGTTTTCCATCGATGAACGTAGGGTGTGACCTTGACTCCTGCTTGAGACGCCAGATTCCACTGTCGAACTCCAGCGAGCACTGACGTTCGTCACAGGCGTTGCCACGCATCCGGACGTCGCTGTCCCCCGCTCGACCGACACGGCAGCACGCCGCCCGCAGCAAAGTACGACGACGGCTGGTGATTGACTCGACATACCATCCCTGCGGCACCGGCAAATACTGACGGACACTAACCGGTCGCGCCGCCGTCCACCCTCGGGGCTCCGCTGGCCGCTCTCGATGACGATCATCGGCCTGGCGAATTGCGGGTGTTTCATTGCCACTGAAGGTATCTCCTTCCGCGTGCAGATGATGACTCGGGTTGTCCACCCACGACAGAGAAGAAGTAATGTACGAATGCGATGTTGCGCGATGTTGATTTGCTGCGATTTCCCGCTGCCGAGCCAAACGGGCTCGAATGGTGATCAACTTGCGAAAGTCAAACTTCACTGTCCGTCGTTCTGAAAATGGTTCCAGTGCCCGGGCAACCTCCGCGGCCGATTGATACCGACTGCCCGGTTCACGAGCCATCATTTTGGCCACGACGTCAGACACTGCCAGCGAGACTTCCGGGTTAATGACGTGAACCGGAGGCGCCGTTCGGGTTCTCTGAGCCTCCAGCTTGTCGCGGTTCGTTTTGCAGTCCGCGAATGGAACGCGGCCGGTGAGCGCCACGTAAAGTGTGCAACCCAGACTGTAGACATCGGCCCGTGCGTCGACAGTGTTGCTGTCCAGCGATTGTTCGGGGGCGATGTAGTCCGGAGTGCCCAGACAATCGTGGCCGAAAATCATTGCCAGGGAAAACTCTTCCGCGCTGTCGTCACCGACCAATGCCAAACCGAAATCCAAAATCCAGGCATGCCCCGTCTGATCGACCAGCACGTTGGCAGGCTTGATGTCGCGGTGAATAATACTCTTGTCGTGCGCTGCCTGTAGCCCGAGCGCGGCCTGCCGGAACATGTCGCACGCCATCTCAGGCCGTACCGCACCACCGAGAGCCACCATTTCGTGCAGACTAATGGCTCGCACAAGATCCATCACAATGAATGTGACCGCCCCCGTGGCGCCCAGTTCGTGGGTCCGCACCACATTGGGGTGGTCCAGCCGCATTCCAGCCCACGCTTCCAGCTTCATGCGTGCCAACATACCCGCATCAGTCGAATACTGACTGGACAACACCTTCAGTGCAACTTTTTGGTGATTTGCAGTGGGATCCTCGGCAACAAATACACAACCCATGCCGCCTACACCAAGGATTTCGCGAATACGAAAGCGACCAATTACGAAACCGCGGTACCGGCCTTCAAGTAATCGTTCCGCCTGAAACGGCGTCAAAACTCGCTTCTTGACAAGCTGCCGGGCGAGCCCTTCTGCTGGCTCATCGCCTGACACATCAAACGCCTGACGGATCTTCCCGACCTGACGCACCGACACCAGCCTGCTTTTTTCAAGCAGCTTCAGGTATTCCTCAGCGGTCAATGGTGTCTGAGTCGTTTCAGGCATGTGGACCTTGTGCAACGTGCCCCGATTCTACAAAAATCGAACGGAGGATATCAATGTCACGTGAATTCAATGCCATCGCAATTCTACGACAGAATACAGCCATTTGCCTCATATTCACGATCAGCCACGGGCCGGATTTCGTGTATTTCCTGGCGATCGGCGCCCGTCCCATCAGGATCAGCTTCACGGAGCGGCCGGCAGCTCAATGTCACGTCGACCTCGCTTTGGGGCAAGTGCCTGTCTACCGAGGTGTCCAATGGTGCCAAAACGATGAAAGTCGGCTGCGCCGGGTCGACTGCACTCGTTGACCGCGACCACACAACAACAAGTCAGAATGCAGTGATTCAGCGTTCTGATACCTCTCCTCAGGCCGCTTCGCAACGCAGTTCAAAATAATCGTCTCAAGGTCGCCTGGCAACTTAGGCTGCAGTTTTGACGGCCGCACCACCGATTCTTCACGAATCCTGCGCACCAGCTCGGCCTCTGACCCTGCATCAAATGCAGGCTTAAGCGTTACCATCTCATACAGTGTCAGCCCCAGAGAGTAGAGATCACTGCGAGCATCATGCGACCCGGTGAAACGTTCCGGAGCCATATACCGAAGCGTTCCGTGAGGGTCCATCGACTCGTGGGCAGACTCAGATGCCTGCACAGACCCCGAAAGTCCGAAGTCAGTGATCCAAACGCGGCCGTTTTCGTTGAGCAGTATGTTGCCGGGCTTAATATCATTGTGAAGAAATTGTTGCTGATGGGCATAGCGCAAAGCCTCACACACCTGGATGGCAATCTGAATGAAGGCCCGCCACGAACTTCGCGTCAACCGCAGCCGCCGGGAATTGACGCCAGAATTCTCCGTGACCTCTGACAGCGTTTGCGGCAATCCCTGAACAAATCCATCAGGGCGATTTTGCTGTTCCCGGGCAATCTCGTCCTGGTATACGACTCCGTCGGTATCCCGTAAACGGGTCACGATCTGATCAAGTGACACGCCGTTGATCAACTGCATGGTGTAGTAGCAGTAACCATGTTCCTGCCCGAACCGATACACGGGGACGATGTGCCGATGTCGAAGTCGGGCCGCGGTGCGTGCTTCTTCTTCGAATCGATTCTGCCATTCCGGGACCATCGATACCCGCCAGGGCAACACTTTCACCGCCACAATATGGCCGCTGTCAGTGTCACGCCCCTGAAATACGACACCCATTCCACCGCGCCCCAGCTCACATAACAGCTCGCAGCGGCCCAGACGGGTGAAGGGAAACCGCCGAGGCATGCAGCGCCGCATGGCCATGCCTTCATTTTGCAGACGCGCCTGTTCCAGCATCGCCATCACTGGAAACGATTCGCGAATTACGTCCGCATGCAGCGGATACCGTTTCGCATAGGTCTCAACCGAAGGTCTCTGCCCGCGACGCAACTCTTCGACGAACTGACCAGCCAGCAGTTCGACCGGCGTACGCGATCGAAGCTCTGCATCGCGGCCCGGTTGAGGTAACCCCTGCAGCCGGAATTCCGTATCATCGTTCCCGCTCAAGGCCCCTGAATTACCCACCAGCTTCGATCCTTTTCGACACAGCACAGGATTTTGCGAAAGTTAAAATGGACACTTGCCTGCTCGATCCGACAGCCGCCAGAGTCCACGTCTCGATGTCACGGTCTGCCATCCATCGTGGGCGCACAACCTCACCGAAATCAACCACATGGCTGCCGCAGCCGGTTCCCGCGCAGAAACCCGTGAGCGACACGCGGTTTAACGCGTATCAGTCCTGAAATTCCGGCAAAATCTGAAGGACATTTCTGAGTCGTGCCAGTGCGCGCATGTAACGATCACTTGATGCCTGGTCCGAAATACCAAGAATCTGAGCCGTTTCCTTGTTGCTCAGCTGTTCAAAATGGCGAAGTGCCAGCACCTCGCGATCAAT
>JBDOMX010000608.1:0-866 GCA_039831615.1 Planctomycetaceae bacterium | reverse complement strand
TTCATCGTCTGCAACGAGGCTTGCAGCTGATTTGACAGCTCTTCCCGCAGCGCCGCCTGGCTGGGCGACGTCAGATGCCCCAGCAGATGGAATGACAAAGCGGACGATGTCGAATCGGAACTCCATCCACGATGAATCGAAAACTCAAGGGCCGCGTTCCGCTTCTGCGTGCCCAGATGGCGGCGATGCAGATCGATGAGCGTCTGACTGGCAATTAGCCTGAACCAGACGAAAATGGAACGCGTCGCATCGGCAAGAAAGTGATCAATCCGCTGAACGGCTGCCAGCCATGCTTCCTGCAGGATGTCGTCAGCGTCGACCCGACCGTGTAATCGGGGGTCCAGACGAAAATTGATCATCCGCCACAATCGATCCCGATGCTCCGAGAACAATTCCGCCAATGCGTCGTGATCACCATCGATCACCCGGTTGACGAGGTCCCGCTCGATGTCTGGCCGTGAATCTCCGCCCGACTGCGTCATACGTCCGCTTCTGTCTGAGTGATGATGGACGATGGTTGGCTGGTGCCACTGTAACCATTCGCCCGCGCGACCTGAAGCGTCTTCCTGTCGTTCGCTGACGAATCAAGAGCGCACGGGACCGGTTGTCTGGAAAGTCCGGATTCTGTGCCATTCCCGACAGTCGGGGATCATGATCGACCATGGACCGTGCGCCACCAACAGCTACACTCCCACATGAGTCATTTGCATCCGGCGATTCTGCCTGTTGCCCTCTGGAGACTAAGTTCCAGTTTCGCACTTCTCGGATGTCATCCGGCGAGCGTAGCGAGGTAGGTTAGCTGTTCCAGATTATTATTGCGCTGGGTCGTCGTGAGCGACACCTCCGATAATTTATCCTCCCAGCTT
>JBDOMX010000992.1:0-6965 GCA_039831615.1 Planctomycetaceae bacterium | reverse complement strand
GTTGAAGTGCTGGCCAGATCGAGACTATCCGCGGAAGCATACAACTACATTGCGGGAGGCGCAGGGTCCGAAGTCAGTATGAAATTCAATCAGCAGGCGTTTGACCGATGGCGAATCGTTCCGCGGATGATGTGCGACGTCGCAGAACGGGATCTGAGCATTCGATTGTTTGGCACCACCATCAACGCCCCGGTCATCATGGCGCCCATTGGAGTCCAGTCCCTGGCACATCCGAACGGTGAACTGGAAATGGCTCAAGCCGCCCATCAACTGCAAATTCCATATTGCTATTCGTCAGCAGCGACGAGATCTCCGGAAGACGTGGCGGCCGCAGCAGGCGCGTGTCCCAAATGGTTTCAGCTGTACTGGCCTCGAGATCAGGAGATCACTCGCAGTTTTATCAGGCGAGCTGAAGCGGTCGGATACACGGCGCTGGTTGTCACTCTCGACACAAGAATGCTGGCGTGGAGAGAGCGGGACCTGAATCGGGCATTCCTGCCGTTTTTAAAAGGGGAAGGCATTGGCCTTTATTTGTCCGACCCGGTGTTCCGCAGCCGGCTCGAAAAACCTCCTGAAGAGGACATGCCCACGGCGGTGCTGACATGGGCAGCCGGCTTTTCAGACCTCAGCCAAACCTGGGACGACATTGCGTTTTTGAAAGAATGCACATCGCTCCCAATCATCCTCAAAGGCATCCTGCATCCCGATGATGCCTGCCGGGCATTCGAGCACGGGGCCGACGGTATCATCGTTTCAAATCATGGCGGACGCCAGGTGGACGGCTGTATGGCAGCGCTCGACGCACTTCCTGGCGTGGTTGATGCGGTTGGCAGTGATCTCCCGATTCTCTTCGATAGTGGCATCCGACGCGGAGCTGACATCTTTCGAGCACTGGCGCTGGGAGCCAAAGCGGTGCTGGTCGGGCGTCCCTATATGTGGGGACTGGCTCTCAACGGGGCGGATGGCATTCGGGAAGTCATGCAGCGAATTTTGGCCGATTTTGACATCACGATGACCTTGTGTGGCTGCCGCACCCTCAACGACGTCAACCGCGAAATGTTAGCAGCTCCTCGCGACTGACCGTGCGCAGGAGCGTCGTCGCCGGGCACTCCGAAACAGGTCACTGTCAGTCCACGTTTCAGGCTGGATCCACAACAGGAGCCATCGTTGCAACTCTGAAGTCACTGAGTCCGTCACGACAGTGCGGCAACAACGTGATGACAGGGCCGTTCCTGCTGACGGTCTGATAACTCAGTGGTTGTGTGGGGCATGTTCGGCGCCTACGATGGGTCGCGTTCCGTCCACACGAACCCAGTCCGTTGTTCTGTTCTCTGATGATTTCCAATCGACGACAATTTCTGGCATCGGCGACCTCTGCCGCGGCCTCACTGGCAGCAGCATCGAAGCTGCGGGCCGCCCCCGCCCCCGCCCATTCCTCTGAAGGATCTACCATGTCCGCCGGCATTCGCTATTGCTTAAACACAAGTACCGTTCGCGGTCAGGAACTATCGATCGAAGAACAGGTCGATTTGGTCGGCAAAGCCGGATACAGCGGAATCGAACCGTGGATGGAAGATCTCGTCAAGTTCAGGGAACAGGGCGGTAGTCTTTCCGATCTGCGCAAACGAATCACCGACCACGGGTTGACCGTGGAAAGCGCCATTGGATTTGCCAACTGGATCGTTGACGACGTCGTCGAACGCAGGAAAGGGCTGGAGAACGCAAAACATGATATGGATCTGCTGCGTGAAATTGGCGGCCTGCGAATCGCCGCACCTCCTGTGGGCGGTCATAAGGGTCCCGTTCTGGGACTGTTCGATATCATCGATCGGTACAAGGCTCTGCTGGCTGTCGGTGATGCTGCGGATGTCGTTCCACAACTTGAAGTGTGGGGATTCAGTACCAATCTGCACCGACTCGGTCACTCGGTCGCGGTGTGTGTCGAATCGAATCATCCCAAAGCATGCCTGCTGCCTGATGTGTATCACCTGTACCGCGGCGGATCAGATTTTAGGGGTCTGGACCTGCTGTCGGATGACGCCATCCACATCTTTCATATGAACGACTATCCGGGCTCACCAGGCCGCACAGAACTCGACGACAGCGATCGTGTGTATCCGGGCGATGGCGTTGCACCACTCAATGACATTCTGCAGTCCATCGCCGGTGGGGGAAAAAGCGTGGTGCTGTCGCTGGAATTGTTCAACCGTGACTACTGGCAGCAGGATGCGCTGGAAGTGGCCTCCACCGGTCTGCGAAAGATGCAGGATGTGGTCGCCGCCGCCGGTCTCGCCTAATCAGACGTAAAGTGCCTGCCCATGCTGTGTCGCCCTGCTCAAATCCTGATACCGATTCTGCTGATCAGCGGGACATTTTGCGCCGGTCGTTCGGCCAGCGCAGACGACCGGCGGCCGAACGTTCTCATGATCGCCATTGATGATCAAAACGACTGGATCGGCTGTCTGGACGGTCATCCTCAGATTCAGACACCTCACATTGATGCACTGGCAGCACGCGGAACGGTCTTCCTGAATACGCACTGTCAGGCACCCTTGTGCAATCCGTCTCGAACCAGTCTGTTGACCGGTTGCCGGCCATCCACGACCGGGGTCTATGGGTTGGCTCCGTGGTTCCGCGATGTGGCAGAACTCAGCGACCTCGTCACCTTGCCTCAGCATTTGGCTCAACACGGCTGGACGACTTTGTCAGCCGGCAAGATCTACCATGGCGGTT
Source organism: Planctomycetaceae bacterium (assembly GCA_039831615.1). GTDB lineage: Bacteria > Planctomycetota > Planctomycetia > Planctomycetales > Planctomycetaceae > S139-18. The sequence goes on along the minus strand of JBDOMX010000992.1, from coordinate 4,232 downwards.
ATGGTCGAAAGAAGGATGATCACGAATTCGACGTCATCGGGCCTGCGGCAGGTGTCCGAGTGCGACCCGAAACAAAGCTGGTGAATACTCCGTCCGGTCATCCGCTCGTCGATTGGGGAGAATTCCCTCACCGGGACGAGGACAAGGGCGACTACATCGTTGCCAGCTGGGCCGTGGAACAGCTGCAGCAGGAACACAGCAAACCATTCTTCCTGTCCGCTGGCTTCTTTCTGCCTCATGTTCCGTGTTACGCGACGAAGAAATGGTTCGATTTGTACCCGGAAGAAACTCTTCAACTTCCACCGTTCCTGCAGGATGACCGCGACGACACGCCGCGTTATTCGTGGTACCTGCACTGGAAACTGCCGGAACCACGACACGATTTTCTACAGGCAGCCGGACAATGGAAGAATCTGGTCCGGTCCTATTTGGCATGTACGAGTTTTGTTGACAGCCAGGTGGGACGAGTCCTGGCGGCACTGGAAGGCAGCCCCTATGCAGCCAATACGATTGTTGTCCTGTGGTCAGACCACGGCTGGCATTTGGGTGAAAAACGAATCACCGGTAAAAACACACTGTGGGACCGCTCGACACGCGTGCCCCTGATCTTTGCCGGACCACGGATCCCGGCCGGAGGAAGGTGTAAAGAACCGGCTGAGTTGCTGGACATCTATCCGACGCTGGCGGAACTCTGCCACCTGCCGATGCCGGAACATCTGGAAGGGCACAGTTTGAAGCCACAGCTGGAAGATCCGGACCAGCAGCGCAGCTGGCCGGCCATCACGACTCATAATCAAGACAACCACGGCATCCGCAGTCGCGACTGGCGGTTCATTCAGTATGCCGACGGGACCGAAGAACTGTACCACATGGCAAACGACCCCAACGAGTGGCGAAACCTCGCGGCAGATTCTGAGTATGCCCAGGTGCTGCAGGAACATCGCCGCTGGATCCCCGCCAGCCACGCCCCTGTGCGTGGGAGCCGACACCGGATTCTGACGAGGTCAGCAGATGGCACCGTGACCTGGGAAGGCAACGAGATCAACCCCGACGCTGAGGTCCCCGAACTGACTCACTGACCATTTTCACGCATCTCGACGAAATCGTGGCCGGCGGCGAGGTGACGCAGGAAGCAGGTCGTCACCGGGTCCAGTCGTGCGACGACTGAACCTGCGAACAATAAAACATCTGCACTGCATCGGAATGACGCAGTCGATTGATACTCTGGTCGATTCACTTTTTTTAGGTCCGGTGTGATGACGATTCGCTGCTTGATGGTTGTACTTCTGGCCGCCTGGATGCCGACCGCGGGAGCCGCTGAACCGCAATTCCCGGCGGGAAAATGGGTGTCGCTGTTTAACGGCAATGATCTCACCGACTGGACACCCAAGATCCGAGGTTACAAATTCGGCGAAAACTTTGGGGATACTTTTCGGGTCGAAGACGGTCTGATCAAGGTCCGCTACGACGCGTATGACAAATTCGACCGGCGTTTCGGGCATCTGTTTTACAGGCATCAGTTTTCGCACTATCGCTTGAAGGTGGAATACCGATTCGTAGGAGAACAAATCGACGGCGGCCCGGGATGGGCGTTTCGGAACAGTGGTCTGATGCTGCACGGACAGGACCCGGCAACAATGACCGTCGATCAGGAGTTCCCGGTTTCAATCGAAGTTCAGCTGTTGGGCGGCGACGGTACTCACGATCGGACAACGTCAAACCTGTGCACTCCGGGAACCAACGTGGTCATGGACGAGAGTCTGTTCGAACCGCACTGCCGGAGTTCGTCATCCAAAACGCACCACCTGGACGAATGGGTCACTGCGGAAGTGGAAGTGCACGGAGGCGGAATCATGCGACACATTCTGGATGGTGAAGTCGTCATCGAATACACCGAACCGCAGCTGGATCCTCGCGACGAGGATGCCAAGCGTCTAATTCAGGGAGATAATCTGCTGCTGCAGAAAGGGACCATTTCTCTGCAGTCTGAGAGCCATCCCTGTGAGTTTCGAAAAGTGGAAATCATGGTCCTGGAATCCGAGTGATTCCGCGACGCGTGGTGGCGAACGGGAGACCACGTTTTCCACCGAATGCTCCCTCAGATGCGTGTGGCAGTCGGACCGAGTCAGCCCACGATCTCCGATCCTGCAACCTTGTCATTCGGGAACCCGACCAATGCGAACAGTATGCGTTCTGATCATCCTCCAACTGGCAGGTTTCTTCAGCAGTGCGCTCGCAGAAGAGGTCGTTCACCAACGCGTCTTCGGTCCCGAGCTGCCCGGCAGGTACAAACATCCGGCAACGTTCGACCAGCTGGACAACGGTGATCTCTATCTCGTCTACTATGGTGGCACCGGGGAGTACGGCGACGATACGGCTGTCTACGGATCACGGCTGGTCAAGGGGACTGAGCAGTGGACAAAGCCAATCGCGATCGCCGACACACCGAATCGTTCCGAAGGCAATGCCGTCATCTGGCAGGCCCCCGATGGTGTTGTGTGGCTGTTCTTCCTGACTCGATATGGTGAGACGTGGTCGACGTCCCGGATCAAATACAAGATCTCGAAAGACGGGGCGAACTCATGGTCCGATTCGGCGATGCTCGCGTTCGAGCAGGGCCTGATGGTCCGTTCCCGCCCGATCGTGCTGAATGACGGCGACTACCTGCTTCCCATCTACCACGAAACCGGAAACGACCGAGAGAATGTTGGTGACGATACCTCGTCCCTGTTCCTGCGGCGCAATCACAAGACCGGCGAGTGGACGGAAACGAATCGCGTGTACTCCAGAATCGGCAACCTGCAGCCGACTCCCGTTCAAATCACCGACGACTATCTCGTCGCCTACTGCCGTCGAGGGGGCGGATACGGGCCCATGGACGACGGATTTGTCGTGCGGACCGAATCCCGCGACGGCGGCTGGACATGGAGTCCCGGGAAAGACACCGAGTTTGCAAATCCCAATTCCGCCGTCGACATGATCCGCCTGAAGAACGGGCATTTGGTGCTGGCCTACAATGACAGCAAGCTGGGCGCCCGCATGCCGCTGACCGTCGCCGTGTCCACTGACGGCGAAAAATCCTGGCCGCATCGTCGGGACGTGGTCAATCAACCGGGGGACTCAGCAGCCTATCCAAACTTACAGCAAACAGCAGATGGGAAGATTCACCTGATCTACACTTCCGAAGGGCGAACCGTGATTAATCATCTGGTGTTTGATGAATCCGCCATTTTGGGACACACGAAATAACAGCGTTCAGGCGGCGCCGGACTGAAGAGCGCGAGACAGCTCAGTGACGTCCTCGCGGGCACGCTTCTCCAGCGGATCCGGCTCCAATCGAAAGAGGCCACCAGGCAACCTGGTGGCCTCTTTCGATCCGTGGTCGATCGCAGCTGGTTTCCCATCAGAAGTCCAGATAGACAATGCGACCCGGAATCAGTCGAACAAACTTCACCTGATAGGGCTCAATGTCGGCGGTGTCATGCCGTGCTTCCACTCGGACCACATGGTCCTGTCCTGGAAACAAGGGACGAGCTGACTCAAACAGCCAAATCCCGTTCTTCATCCGAAACCCGCCCATTCGCTGTACCCTGAGATACTTGACGGCTTTTTGATCGCGGACGGCCAGCATGGCCGTCCGCGGATGTTCATCCTCCGGAATGGGATGCGACACGCGCGAATAGGTTTCCCCAAGTGTCCCCGGGGGCGGAGCAACCATCGGCGCGGCGGGTAAGATCCTCAGGTGCCGCGTCGCCATGTGACCTCCCGTCATGATCGGGGACGCCATGACCGCACCGTGCACGACGGAGTGTCCGGAGTCGCAGTGACAGCCGCCCCATGCCGCAGGGAGAACAACAAAAACAGACAGCAATGCAAATGTGAATTGCTTCATGACAGACTTCCGAGAGAAAACGAACCAAATAAGGACCCGGCAGAAACCCGACGTGAGGAGTTGAGCCTGGTTAGGAAAAACCTAGCATTCATCGCCGCACCGAATCGTGTGAAATCGCGAACCGACGATGATTCCGCAGCGTTCCCGTTGCTGTCAAAGCGATTGGTGAGTTCTGTCAAACCTTGCGGGCCGCAAAGAGTGAAATCAGCCTAATACTACAGTCGCACATTATGAGTGTTGGATTGGTGATCCTCTTGTTTTGAAGTGACATTTCATGGCAGATGCCTGGTGTGCTCGTCTCCATTCGGAGAATCGAAGTGCGTGTGAAATGTTGATCGCC
>JBDOMX010001142.1:0-1689 GCA_039831615.1 Planctomycetaceae bacterium | reverse complement strand
GACAACAAAAGCTTTCAGCCTGTCACGATCTGCCGTCGCCCGCCCCAGACTCCCGCCCCGCGAGATGAATTTGTGCCGTGGTCGTTTGGGAGCAATGGGAATGACGGAATCGCCATTGAGTTCCCACCACAAATCCTCACCGCGTTTCGTGAGTAATTTGCGAATGAGACGCCGGTCGGCTTTGGCAAATTGATCGCAGGTTGTGATGCCATGCCCTGCGAGTTTGGCTGCACTGCGGTGTGCAACGCCCGTAATTTCCGTAACGGGCATATCCTGCAGCAGGGCCAGCCGGGCATTTTCATCTCCGACAACATGGTACCCGTATGGCTTGTTGGCATCTGAGGCCAGTTTTGCGAGTGTTTTTGTCGGTGCAATGCCCACGCTCACGGGGACACCAAGACGGGCGAGAACATGTGTTTGCAAATCCCGGGCATCTGCTACACTCGGCTGCGTGACACTGAAAAACATTTCATCAATGGAGTAATATTCAACGAGTTGACTGATGGACTTGACCACCGCCAGAAGCTGCCTTGACAGCGTTTCGTACCATGTGAAATCACGTTTCACATAAACGCCATCGGGACACAGCGGCAAAGCTTCCCAGATGGGCATCCCGGTTGTGACACCGGACGCCTTCATTTCGTAGCTTTTGGCGATGATGCAGGCCCCGTGGTTACCCAGCACGCCGACAGGCATGCCGCGCAGGTGCGGCAGCCGCACTCGCTCTGCCGAGACGTAAAAACAATCTGCATCCACATGTCCGATGAATTGAGGCATCCCGCCACAAATAATGAACTTTAGTTCATTTGTCAAGGCGATCTGCGGAGGCGGTCCATTCACCCGTGCTGTCGTGAATCAGAATTGATTTTGCGACGCCAGGTTGCTGGAGTTCCCGTTGGTCAACGCCGAACTGGCGGACCGCAATCAGGGAAGACGAGTGGCATAGGCGGCCGATAGCACTGCCGGGCAAGCCGGGCAGTGGCATCCCTCATGAGGCCGACGTCACTTCCGCCTGTAGACCAACGTGACGCTCGAGATGAAGTCGCTGGGCAGGCGGCCTTTGTTGGGCTTGGAGTTGTACTCGTGTCGTACGCCTAACTTCAAACGCCAGCGGTCGCCGTTGTCTAGGCGGATTTGCAGTCCGCCGCTGCTGACGATACGGACGATTTTCGTGTTCTCCATGCTGGAGAGAACGGTCAAGCGATGTTCCCATTCAAACGTGTCGGACAACTCCCAATCGAGTTGGACTTCGCCGAATAAGTCGGGGGTCGTGCGTTCAATACTGGGGTCACGATAAATCTCATGCGTCACGGCCGGGCCGACGCGCACGACAAGTTTCTTGTGTTCTTCGTTGAAGACACGTAACCCCGGGCCGGCGGAGAAGGAGCCCCGGTAGTCGAGGTTCTCGAATTCGTCGAATTCGTTTTTCGAGGTCAGGAAGAACAACCAGTTGCCCGTCTTGTTGATGTCGGCGGTCACGTTCCCGAACCAGCGATTGGTGGTGCGAATTCCACTCGCCTGGCCCCAGTATCCGCCCATGTCGTAGAGAATGGTGCGAAACTTGTTGCTGCGTTCAAACTTCCCGGCCACGTTCAGGAAGTCTTCATTGCTGTTGCCATCCAGAAACCGGCCGCCGAATTCGATCTGCTTTGTCCAACTCCGCGTGTACCCGGCCGTCCAGATTCCGGT
>JBDOMX010000658.1:0-6984 GCA_039831615.1 Planctomycetaceae bacterium | reverse complement strand
CGTTGTGGGCGGGTGTCGCAAAAACCTCCCGTTGGACGTGCAAATCCGGTAGAATAGAGACATGACCACTGTCCAGGAAATACTTGATGCCGCTCAGACGTTGCCATCTGCCGAACGCGCCCAATTGATTCATGCTCTGTGGCAATCCGTCTCGTCCGACGACTGGACGCCGCCTAGCCACGAGTGGATTGCTGAAGCGCGACGGCGAAGCGAGGCTTACGATGCGGGACAAATGACTGCTTCGCCGTGGTCAGAGGTCCGACAACGCACCCGACGCAAGGCCGGACTTGATGAATGAGCTTGTCGTCTGCTCTGCTGCTGAAGCAGAATACGCGGACGCTCTGTCCTGGTACGCCGAACGAAGCGTTTCGGCTGCCGAACGCTTTGACGCCGAATTCGATCAGGCCTTGCAGACGATCGGCTCTGATCCTGAGCGGTTTCCACGGTGTGACGAGCGCCATCACTATTACTTGATGCGTCACTTCCCGTATCAAATCATCTATCGCCAGCATCAAGACCATTGGGTTGTCATTGCCATTGCACATACGGCACGGAAACCAAACTACTGGTCAGGACGATAGCCCGTTTCCGTCCAATAAGGCACGGCCGCAGAGCGGCGTCACCTTCGCTGTTTCGCAACGCGCGACGCCGTAATAGAATCAACCGTGTTTCAATCTTCTATTCCTTCGGCACGGGCGGTGACGGCCGTGCCACTCCGTTGGCAGGCCCGAACGTGGATCAGATTCGGCGATTGATCACTCACTGGAAGTCCCACGGCATTGAGTGCCCACCCGGTGTGACGGCCGACCACATCGCCGAGTTTGAATCTCGCCACAACGTTTTGCTGCCTCAAGACTTCCGGACGTATTTTCACACGGTAAACGGCATGGGCACAGCTGGAGGCACGGATATAGATCCACGGGGTCTGCGCCGATTCTTTCTGGGAAGTGGTAACGCAGGCTCAGACACCACAGTCGATGACGATTGGTTCAGTTTTTGGCGATTCGAAGACGTGGTCTGCGTTGCCGAGGACCTGCCCGATCGCATTGCTCAGTTTCCAGATGCCAATCGTTACTTCATGTTTGCGGACCACTCCATCGGTCTGCCAACGTTTGCTATCAAGTTGTCACCGAATCCAACTCTCCCAACACCGATTGCCAGCGTCTTTGCTGATCAACGTGAACTGTTCGGCGAAGACGTCTACGACTCGTTCACCGATTTCGTGCAACATTACCTGGACGATCCGATGGACGCGGCAATATTGCCCAGCAACATACCGGACCCACCAACATGGTTCGATCGCGTCGCTAGCTTTGGACGACGCCTATTTTCACGCAAAATTTGGGATGCCACGGTTCGATGACACTCGGTCTGCCAACCCGGCACGGCCGCATGGCGGAGTCACCTTCGGCGTAGTGCAATCGCCGCTCACGTAATAACATCGTTCGTTTGTTTCACGTTTACTACTACGGCGCGGGTGGTGACGGCCGTGCGACCCGATGTCCGTCCGCGGCGCACAAGGACTGCACAGACGATCGGAAGTCGTGAGTTATCCCTTCCCGCCCCAGCCCCCGTCTCCATTCATCTTGCATGCAATGCTCTTGCCAGCGTCGACAGGGCCCTTCGTGCGCCGTGTGGCGGCGACTCAGCGTGGTCACGCGGATCTGCGAGAGGAGCGCAGTGCAGACAGTGCCCTCATCCGGCCTCCGGCCACCTTCTCCCGGCCACGGGAGAAGGAGAACAGCATACGATTCAGACTCGGAACTGCGACATACGAAAATGGGCTGCTTTGAAATCAAAGCAGCCCTCTATGATCAGGTTTGCAGGAACTGCGACGGTGGAAACGCAGCGAGTCAGGCGAGGATCGAGTCACGAAAACGTGCACTCATAAATGATCCGGGCCTACGTAAAAAATTTGAGACCTCCGTTGGAGTTACAACCACAAACCTGAATATCCGCCGACCGAAGCCGAGGTGGATTCCCTGTGCAGTTTTCTTGATCGGCAGTCACTCTCATGACCTGCAGCAAATTGGACGCGCTTCGCCGGTTTGTACCGTTTACTTCGTATCTTCAGCGTATTGCGCCGATTCGTGGCCGTGGCGGAATTGCCAGAACACTTGATCAATTGTTCGCGCGAGCCGGAACCCGCCACGACGTTTCGAAAGCTGCGCTCATGACGCCGTCACCCGTTTCAGTCGTACCTCCCGTGTGCCTCAGCGCAACCGGAATTTCAGAGTCCTGTTTTGATTCGTGGAGCGGCTCAGTCCGGTTTTTTCTCAAGATGCCGGCGTATCGCTGCTGTGTCCGGTCGATTGATGACACCACGTTCCGTGATGATGGCATCGATGAGGGTCGCAGGCGTCACATCAAATGCCGGATTGTAGACCGCCACGCCGGCGGGAACGGTCTGTCGGCCGAATCCGTGAGTCACTTCATCCGCCGCTCGCTGTTCGATCGGGATCTCGTCGCCGGTCGCCAGTGTCAGATCAAATGTGCTCGAAGGTGCGGCCACATAGAATGGAATTTTGTGGGCTCGCGCCAGCAGGGCGACTCCGTAGGTCCCGATCTTGTTGGCGGCATCGCCGTTCGCCGCAATTCTGTCAGCGCCGGTCACGACAGTCTGCACCCGGCCTTCTTTCATCACCTGAGCAGCCATATTGTCGCAGATGACGGTGACATCCACGTGACGCTGCTGCAATTCCCATGCGGTCAAACGAGCCCCCTGCAGCAGCGGCCGCGTCTCATCGGCATAGACATGCAATTGCTTTCCCGCTGCAGACGCCGCGAAGATGACTGACAGCGCGGTTCCATCTCCGGCGGTCGCCAGGCCACCGGCGTTGCAGTGAGTCAGCACGCCGGTGCCGGTTTCAAGAAGGTTTGCACCATGAATTCCGATGCGGCGACACATCTGTTCGTCTTCTGCCTGAATCAGCGCTGCTTCCTCGAACAGCCGTTCGTGGATCTCAGTGGCGGTGGCAGCTGAGTCTTTCGCAGCGACCCGGTGCAGACGCTCCAGAGCCCACGAGAGATTGACGGCCGTTGGTCGACTTGCCGCCAGATAGTCAGAGACCTCTCGATGCCGGATGTCGAATTCGGCGCGCGTGGAGTCGCGCTGGCGCTGAGTTCCCAGCACCGCGCCCCATGCCGCTGCGACTCCGATCGCCGGAGCTCCTCGAACCGACAATCGTCGAATCGCCTGCCAGACTTCTTCCACCGTCGCCGTTTCGATCTCAACGAAATGTTCCGGCAGCAGAGTCTGATCGATCATAAACAGAGTGCCGTGGGCATCACCCACCCAGTGGAGCGTTTGATAGGCCGGTTGCATCAAAGACTGTCCTTGTTTTACGGAGCCGCGTCGTCCACTCACCGCGATCATGTTGTCCTCTGCACGGGGATCGCTCGTGCTGCCGGATCAGACGATCCTTCATCCTGCTCCTGATTCGCCAGCCATCACATCACATCCGCAGTTTCGATCCCCAGTAGTGACAGCCCCGTCCGAATCCCCCGGGCCACAAGATCACACAGAACCAGGCGGCTTTGCTTCAGCTCAGATGTCTCGGCTTTTTGAACCGAACACTGGCTGTAGAATTTGCTCAGGCACCCGGACGTTTCCAGTAGCCATCCGGTCATCAGGTGAGGTCGGTAATCGAACAGCACATCATCAACAGCTTCGCCGAATCGAAGCAGCTGCAGTGCCAGGGCACGTTCTTCCGGACATGTCAGCAGGATCGTGGTTTCGCCGCCGCAGAGTGACTCACGGTCGACATCCAGCTTTCGAAAGATTCCGCAGATTCTTGCGTAGGCATACTGCATGTAGGTCGCCGTATCACCGCTGGTCGCCAGCATCTTTCCCCAGTCGAAGATATAGTCGCTGTCCCGGTTGTGGTGCAGGTCGGCATACTTGATGCCGCCGAGGCCCACGATGTTGGCAACATGAGACCGCTCGGAGTCAGAAAGCAGCGGTTCGTCACGACGATCGTCATTCTCGTCAACGATTCTTCGAGCTTTTTCAACAGCGTCGTCCAGCAGACTTTCCAGTCCCACCACATCGCCCGATCGCGTCTTGTACGGCTTGTTGTCCTGTCCCATCACCGTCCCAAAACTCACGTGCTTCAACGACGGTTGCGATTCCTTCCAACGTCCAGCCGTCGCGAACAGCAGCTGAAAGTGCTCCGCCTGTCGTTTGTCGACCACGTACAGGATTTCGTCTGCCTTGAGCTTTTCGACGCGGTATTCAATGGTGGCCAGGTCCGTCGTGGCGTAGGTGTAGGCACCGTCCGTTTTCTGCACAATAAACGGAGCATCATTCCCCTCGACGAACACACAGGTGGCTCCATCGCTGTCGGCAGCCAGTCCCTGATCTCTCAGGCTGCTCACCACGCCCGCCAGTTGATCGTTGTACGCGCTTTCGCCGAGCGTGAGATCGAATTCGATCGCCAATCGATCGTAAACGCGATTCAGGGCCTGCAGACAGGCTGGCAGGAATTCATCCCACAGCCTCTGGTTCTCCGGATCCCCTGCGTGCAGTTTCGATGTTTCCTGGCGAGACAGTCGAGCAATCTCGGGATGTGCCGTTGCCTGTTGGTGTCGTTCAGCCGATCCTGCAACGGCTGCGATGATGTCTTTCTTCGATTGGATTGAGTCAGACAGTTCGGCGATCTGCTTTCGCAGGCTCTTCAAAGGTTTCCTGTGTTTCTTATCGCCTGCAGCGTCGGATGATTCTGCTGCGGCCAGCTTTGTCTGCTGTTCAAGTTGTTGTTCGTGCAGTTGCGGAAGTGCCGATTTCGCGTTGTGGAAATCCGTCAGCTGATTGACGAGGCGATAGAGTCTGGCAAGTTCGGCAACCGGATCCTGGGCATAGGCAGCGCGGTCAGCAAAATGGCGGTAGCCGTAGATGATCATACCGAACTGAGTGCCCCAGTCGCCGATATGATTGTCGGTGGTGACCTGATGTCCGGCGAAACGAAGAATGCCCGCAATGGCAGCGCCAATCACCGTGCTGCGCAGGTGCCCAACGTGCATCGGTTTGGCGACGTTTGGTGACGAGAAGTCAACCACGACGTGTCGCGGCCCGGCGACAGGAACACAACCCAGGCGATCGTCGCCACTGATCATCGCCGTCTGGCTGGCAATCCAGTCGTCTCTGAGTCGCAGGTTGATGAATCCCGGACCACCCACCTTTGGCGGTTCACACAGATCGCTCAGATCAACGGCAGCGATGAGTTGTTCAGCGATCTCACGAGGAGGTTTGTTAAGCACTCCTTTCAACGGCATCGCGCAGTTGGCCTGATAGTCACCAAAACGTGCATCCTGTGACGGCCGAATCATGGCCAGCAGAGGTTCTGTGTCCTCGGTCAGGTTGGAGAGTGGATCGCGAAACCGGGATCGGATGATCGAGAGAATATTCATCAGGAAATTAATACTCGCTCGATTCTGCGGAGTCATCGTCGGCCGCACTGAAGCTCGACTTCACAATCTGTCGGATCACCCGCTCATCACGTTCCGCTGTCAGTCGTGCCACTGCGTCGTCAAAGCTCATGACGCCCAGGTCACCGTCAATCCGGCAGCGGACAGCCACCGCACCCTGTTCCGCTTCACGGGGACCGACTACCAGCATATAGGGAATCAATTCCAGCTGCGCCTCGCGAATCTTGGCCTGCACTCGGGCGCTGTGCAGATTGGTGCCGACCCGAAATCCGTGCAGACGGAGTCGGGCGGCGACGTCTTTCGCGTACTCGTCAGTTTTCTCACTCAACGGCAACACGCGGATTTGCTCCGGTGCCAGCCACAGGGGAAACGCTCCGGCAAAATGCTCGATGAGCACACCCACAAACCGCTCCATCGAGCCGAAGGGGGCCCGGTGAATCATCACCGGACGGTGAGGTTTGTTGTCACTGCCGATGTACTCCAGTTCGAAACGTTCCGGCAGGTTGTAGTCCAGTTGCACCGTTCCCAGCTGCCATTCGCGTCCGAGGCAGTCCCTGACCATGAAGTCTGCTTTCGGGCCGTAGAAGGCCGCTTCCCCGGGGGTCTCCACGAAGTCGAGTCCTTCATCCGTCAGAACGGAGCGCAGGATGGCTTCGGCATTCTTCCAGAGTTCTTCGCTGCCAACGTATTTGTCGGAGCCAGGTTCTCTGGTGGAAAGCTGGACACGGTAATCTTCCATACCCACGGCTTCCAGAACGTACTTGACCAGCCCGAGTGTGATTTTGAATTCTTCTCCTACCTGATCCGGCGTGCAAAACAGATGAGCGTCGTCCTGAGTGAATCCCCGAACACGCAACAAGCCGTTCAGCTCTCCCGATTGTTCGTGGCGGTAGACCGTGCCAAATTCCGCCAGTCGGACCGGCAGGTCGCGGTAACTTCGGGGAATCGCCTTATAAATTTGCGCGTGGTGCGGACAGTTCATCGGTCTGAGCAGGAAACGTTCCTGCTGTCGCTCCCAGTGACGAAGCACCTGTCGTTTCTCGTCGTTCGAGCCGCCAAGCGGGAAATCCTTGACACTGAATCCCAGCACCAGGGCCGCGTCCAGCAGTTTTTTCTCGTCATCCGTCGATGGGGCAGCGAGATCTTCGTCCTGCGGATCGAGACAACGCACCCAGTGGTCGATCAGCTGACCAGCGGAATGACCGAACAACGGGGCGAACTGCGAATCACGATAATACGGAAAGTGGCCACTGGTTTCGTACAGTTCGACCCGACCAATCTGTGGCGAGTACACGGGATCATATCCGAGTCGCAGTAGCTCCGCCTTAATAAAGTCTTCCAGCGTCGCCCGAATCGTCGCCCCTTTGGGCAGCCAGAGGCACAAGCCCTGTCCAACCTCCGGGCTGATGGCAAACAGCTGCAGACGACTGCCGAGCACTCGATGATCGCGTTTCTTTGCTTCTTCCAGCTGCTCCAAATACGCCTTCAGCTCTTTTTTGTCGAAGAATGCCGTCCCATAGACTCGCTGAAGCGAGCGGTTTGAACTGTACGAAACCA
>JBDOMX010000095.1:0-6986 GCA_039831615.1 Planctomycetaceae bacterium | reverse complement strand
GCGGATCGTCAGACCATATATCGACGGTTCAAAGTCTTCACTCGGAGCAAACCCTTCCGGAAGCACTTTGTCGGGACATCTGATCTTCGGCGAACTGGCGGAACAAACAGGAGACCGGGAATACGTTGAGCTAACACGAGCCGCTGCTGATCTCGGATTTGACGAACACGGAAAGCTACGAGACGCAATGCCGTTCCACAGTGAAATGAGTGACGCTGTCTTCATGGGGATCCCGATTTTGGTCCGCACCGGGCGCCTCACTGGCGAATCGAAGTACCACGACATGGCCATCCGGCATCTGCAATTCATGCTCACATTGAACCTGCGGTCCGACGGACTGCACCAACACTCACCGCTGGATCCGGCAGGAACGGCCTGGGGACGAGGGAATGGATTTCCGGCCCTCGGACTGGCTCTCGCGCTGAGCGATCTTCCCCGGGACGGCCCCCACCACGCAGAGATGCTGGCGGAGTTTCGTGCCCATCTGACCGAAATGATCCGACACCAGGACGAAATGGGTATGTGGCACCAGGTCGTCGACCATCCGGAAAGTTACCGTGAATTCACGGTCACCTGCATGACCACGTTTGCCATCACGCGCGGACTCCGAAACGGGTGGCTTGATCGATCAACTTTCGAGCCAGTCGTACGGCGCGCGTGGGAGGCGATCAAGTGTCGTATCGGTGCCGAAGGCCGTCTCGTTGATGTGTGTACCGGAACCGGCAAACAGAAGAGCTTCCGAGACTACCTCGACCGGAAGGCGATCCTCGGCCCCGATGACCGCGGTGGCGCCATGGCACTGATGGTGTCGACAGAGTTGGCATTTGCCACGCGAGAAAACTCTGTCGAACTCCTGGATGCGGGCACGAGTGACTGAGATCCTTCCGTCGGTCCGACAAACACAATCCCCGCGGAAAGTACGCCCATGCCCATAGTTGTGATTACCGACGACGTGAAGGAGTTGGTCGAGTTTTGGCTCGACAAATACGACTGACGGGAACAGGAAGCAGGGCTCAACCAGCTGTCGCATGTCAATGCCGATGTCGACGCCCTCTGCATTCACTTCGTCCACGAACGGGGCACAGCGCCAGGTCCAATGCCGGATTGTCATCACGAGCGGTTTTGAGATACAGCTCGAACAGTTGTCGTAGATACCTGACGTCGTGCGGATGTTGCTGAATGAGGACCCTGGTTTCGCTGATCATGGAATCGTAATCATCGGGTTCTGCGGCTATTTGAGGCGGCGGCCTTCATTTTGCCACCATCGCATCTCAAGCGATCCCTGAATACGTCGTGAGCCGTCGTCGGATGTAACGGCGATGTCCGGGAGCTTGTCTCCGTTGAAGTCAGCGGCGATGACTTGATTGGCGGCCCGATAATCTTCTCGAACGATGTGCATGCTCCATCGACCGCGTGGATCGCCATGGTTCTCGAACCAGACGACTCGATCGCCTTTGGACCACGCGGTCGCCGCGACATCCAAATCTCCATCGCCGTCGAGGTCGGACGCGAATGCCTCGAACGCGTACGGTAGAGGACCGATGTGATGCCGCTTCCATAAGATTGCCGTGTCATTTTGGCCTGTGTTCTCGTACCAGGCAACGCCATGCCGTTCGATTTTGGGATCCGCGTCCGTGCGCATTCCGTGAGCCATTAAAACGTCAGGATCACCATCGCCATCGAAATCCACGGGCTGTCCATGGATGGGAGCTCGCGTCTGTTCATCGATGATGTGCTTTGTCCAGGACGCTGATGTGAGATCGCTCGTATTCTCATACCAAACAACCTGGGCCCCGTGTTCCCTGCCATCTGGTCCGTCCGGCGGCAGATTCCGCCTGCCGACCGCCGTCGCAATCAGATCGACCTTGCCATCCTGATTGAAGTCGGCCGAACGGATGGTACGTGCCTCATACATCTCATCATCAATCAGCCGCCGAACCCAGTCGCTGTTCCCACCGCTCTCACCAGGATTTTCATACCACGTGATCAGATTGCTCACGAACCCGGACGCCGCTGCATCGAGGTCACCATCGCCATCCAGGTCGGCCAGAGCGACGTCGTAGGCAAACGGACAATCCATTGTAATGACGTGTCGTTTCCAGGGTCCGTTACCGGGCTGGTCAGGGTTTGCGAACCAGACTAACTGGCCCTTCTGATTGTTGACGATGGCAACGTCCAGTCGGCCGTCACCGTTGATATCAGCGACGGCGTGCCGTTCGAACCAGCCAGGCTCGTTCGAATAAATGACCCGACGCTGGAAATCACCGCGACCATTGTTTTCGAACCAGTACAGCGTCGATGTGGTTTTTCCGCGAATGTCTGCATTCGTCAGATCGAGATCGCCGTCGCGATCGAGATCCGCGGCAGCCAGACCAAACGTGTAGCCATACTGGTCTGCAATCAGATTCTCGGTGAAGCGAATGCGCGATTGATCAACGGACAGAACCTTCTCTGTAATCAACCGGAAGCTGTCCATGACAATTGCCTGATCCACGCTGCCATAGGAATTGTCGCCGCCGATATGGCCGAAGACATGGATCGTTCCGTCGCTGGACTGAATGCTGCGGGGGTAATACGTCGTACCGGGAATCCTGAATTTGTGCCACGACTTGCCTTCGTCGGTCGTCCAACTCACACCTGTTGTCGCGAGATGCAGGATGGCACCCTCGCGGGTGGCGAGCAGTTCCGGATGCCCGCTGTGTTGTAACGGCGCTGGTGCGACCTCTCCAGGTGTCCAGGTCATTCCGTTCTTTTTCAAAATTCCCTGCCAGCGAACTTCGCGGCCTTCTGAATCTGCAGGATTGACTCTGCGGAAGACACAGAGCAGGTCTCCGTCCGGCAATTCCGCAACATCGTACTCCTCACCACCCCAGTCGACTCGATGCTCAGGCGGCAGAATCTCTATCGGCTCACTCCACGTGATGCCGCCGTCCGCCGAGACGAGCAGCAACGGCTCGAAGACCTTGTTGTACTCGCGCCGTGTAAGACTGTTGGCCGGCACACGTGCGAACCCACCCAGCGCGATCAAACGCCCGTCTTTCAGCAGACGCAGCCGCTTGGGCCATGCGGAGTACGTTTTTGGGTCGAGCAGGATTTCCGGTTTTCCCCAGGTCTGTGTGCCGTCTGAGCTGCGCTCAAGGTAGCCGGTCCTGGGCAGTTGCGAGTTGAAGGGCAAATAATAGCCCCACACGCCACGGATGACCGTGCCATCCGGTACGGCGACCTCAGCTTCGCCAGTCACGCCGTTCATGGGCGACTTGAACGAATCTGCGCTGACCTTTCTCCACGACTTACCGCCATCGGACGAACGCAGGTGAATGTTTCGCAACTCCAGCCCCGTCATGTCATATTTTGGATACCAACTTAACTGGTGCATGACTTCCGGTGGCGCTTTAGGTCGGCCGTCAATCGGTCCGGTCGCCTGTGTGAAGGCCACCATGAGGTCGCCATCGGGCATGATCCATGCGCCAGTCCAGCATGTGTAGCCGGGAGTCTGCGGCGAGTGGTAAATCGTCGTGCGTGTATGGTTACGCGCCCTGAAGACCGGCTCATCCGCAGCCTCGGCCACGATCATGCTGACCGACAGGGCAACCAGCAAACTGCCCATCAGGCAGTGATCCATCAGGGTCCATCGCATTGTGCTACTTTCGAAAGAAACAGCGATTTGAAAGTACCAGACATTGTAATGCGAGAACCATCTGAGTTCAGCCATCGCGGTGACGGACGCAGCGACAAACCTTTCATTTGACGACTGGAACAACTTCAGGAATCGTTAGAGCAGTTTTCGAAAAGTCGTGGTGGGTTCTGGCTCGCGGGGGGGGGCATGGATCATGGGCTTTGGCATTGCCGCCGCGGCCACGAATCAGCGTAATACGCTGTAAAGCGAACGTCGATCTGCTGTTCCCGCGTCGAACTGGCTTGGGCATTAACACGCCCGCTTCTCGTTACGTCGAGCGCGAACACAAATCGAATCATGCTACAGAAACTGTGAGAGTCCAACTTGCTGCGAGATGTCATGCCAGACTGTTCACGATGGAAACCGATATCTCTACTCTGCGGTTTTCAGATCCGTCCACGTTCCGCAGGCCGCTTCATTCTTTCGCGCTCGCTCTAAGTGTGAAAACCCCTTACGCAGAAAAGGAGATGGGCTCCCCAAAGTAAATATGATGCGGACGGCCGAGATCGTCGTCCCAGGACGCGGTTGCCGGAATTCCCAGCGCGTGATAGATCGTCGCTGCGAGATCCTCAGGGCGTTGCGGGTCGACTGCAGGGTAGGCACCGTCGGCATCGGACGCTCCCACAACGACGCCTCCGGGAATGCCACCTCCTGCGACAAAGACGCTTTGCACAGCTCCCCAGTGGTCGCGCCCCGGAAGTTTTGCATTGATCTTTGGCGTCCGTCCCATTTCGCCACACATCACGATCAGTGTCTCGTCCAGCATTCCGCGGTCGTCCAGATCGTCCAGCAATGCGGACACGGCCTGATCTGTTGGAGGCAACAAACAGTCACGCAACAATGGAAAGTTATTGTCATGCGTGTCCCAGGTTTCGTTGTTGCCCAGATTGACCTGAACCAGATTGACGCCGGACTCCACCAGTTTCCTGGCCATCAGGAGCGACCATCCGAATGCATTCCGGCCGTATCTGTCCTGAATTTTTGCATCCGTACTGTGAACGTCGAAGGCCCGCCTCACCTGCGGACTGGCCAGCAACGAAATCGCAGCCTGCCGATGTTGATCGAACGATTGGACCTCAGCGGTCTGTTCAAGCTGCCTTTGCTGACGATCCAGTAGTTCCCGGAGATTCGAACGTGATCCCAAACGGTCACGGTCCAGTCCCTGCGGCAAACTCAGATTTGGCGCTTCGAACCGGAGGTTCTCACTTCGCTCACGCCCACGCACGAAATGGAATTCAAAATCCGGGTAAGCGCCGTACGATTTTGAGTTGAACGGTGATGCTTCGACGAACCACGGATCACGCCGACTTCCCATCAGCCCTCCAAATTGCCCCGGAATGATTCGCCCGGTTCGATGAACCAATCGCTCAGGCAGCACGACTGCCGGTGGAAGATTGTTATTCCGTGGAGGCAGCGCATCGCCGACAATCGAGGCAATCGACGGCCAGTCACCGGCCTGCGGTTTGTTTCCGTTGAAGCCAGCCGGCAATGGTGTTCTTCCTGACAGAACCACCATGTGCCCGGCTGAATGTCCGTTGTACGGCGTCGTCAGTGAACGGATTAGACTCCACTTCTGACTTCGCTGAGCCAACAGGGGCAGGTGCTCGCAAATCTGAACACCGGGAGTGCCGCAGGCAATCGGGTTGAACTCGCCACGGATTCCGTCGGGAGCGTTCGGCTTGGGATCAAAACTATCGTGCTGAGCCAATCCTCCGGATAAAAAAATCAATACAACCGACTTTGCCCGACCACTTCCCGGACTCGATACCGCAGCATTCGCAGTGCGCAAGGCGGCAAGATGATTGATGCCCAGTCCTAACAATCCTGCAGAACCTGCCTGCAGCATTGTACGCCGCGAGAACAGCGAATGACCGGGGATGAGATGGGACACGCGAAGCACACCTTGATACGGGGCCGCCAATGATCAAGCTTTATGGTACCGCTCTGACAGGGTTTTCTCAATACGCCAGTACTGTCAGTTGTCTTCCTGTGGTGCGGTCCTGATCCTGACGTTGGGAGCCGTGATGTCGACACCGTCCCTGTTGACGTTCACATCCGTGCCGGGTGCCTTGACGTCTACTCCCTTATCTTCATCGACATTGATTTCGACCCCCGGAAGTTTGATCGAGAGACCGCTCTTCTGATCACCGTCAAGGTCTGCATCGGGGTCGGTGTCCACTTCAACTTTCGGCGCTTCGTCGACAGTGCCGCGGTTGGGCGCATCATCGCAACCCGACAGCGAGACAAGCGCAGCCAGCATCAAACCAGTCAGAACTCTGTTCATTGCGGCGTCCATAGTTTTACCATCCTCTCCTGTCAGTGAATGAGTTCTTCATAGTCCGGTGACATGCCGGCCTGAATCATTACAGCGTACTACGCTGATTTGTGGCCGCGGCGGAGGTTCCAGAGTCCATATTCTATTGCTCCCGCGATCCAGCAACCCGCCACGACTTTTCGAAAACTGCCCTAATCGCTACATCATATCCACTCATTCACTCGAGCTTCGATAAAACGTGTTCGACGACACGATTTCTAAGCGGATCGTCGATTCCCCGTCCACTGACCCAGAAGATCGTTTCACCGCGGCGAACGTAAATTGAGTCATCCACGATGAATGCTTCATCGCCGAATGGTGCGGATGGAAAACCAACAGCCACCTCATCTCGAATGTAGTCCCACGGCATCCCGGCGGACACCGAAAGTGTGATGTAGATCGATTGATTTTCAACGGTCGCGTAGTGGCAGCTCAAATACTCCTCTTCGGCATGTGCTGAAGGATTGCGAACAGGACGGCCAAGCAGTCTCGCGGCGTCGTGGGCGCTGAGCAGCGAGAGCGGATCCCGATACCCGCCGGCAAGATGCTGATCACGCAGAGTTGGCAATGTTTGAGCCGGAGAACGGGTTGCCGTGGCATCGTCCGACGCGGTGGAACGCGACGCCGATGAAGAACTTCGCTCTCGATTTTTTGCCGCCGCAACGACAACTCTCCTGCCAATTTCCAACAGGCTCTTGAATAGATCACTCATGATTTCCTGCCTCGCTGAATTGAACACGTGACATTTGCGGTTTGGCAATCCAGGATCTTCACCGTAGGCCGGCCTGCTGATCAGAAGTGTTCTGCACGCTCTCATAGCCTGAAACCAACTCGCGGAGGAATCCTCCCCATATCGCCTTCTGTTGGCTGAAATCGGCTGTGTTCTCCGGTCCGGACACTACAGCGTATTACGCTGACTCGTGGCCGCGGCGGAGGTTCCAGAGCCCATCTTCCATTGCTCCCGCGAGCCACAACCCGCCACGACTTTTCGAAAAC
>JBDOMX010000601.1:0-1693 GCA_039831615.1 Planctomycetaceae bacterium | reverse complement strand
ATTGATTTCCATGTCGCCCAGAATGACGGCAAAGTTCATGGTGCTGGTTCCCACGACAAGACCGGCAAACACTGTCCAGCCGATGACCCCAACGGAAAGTTGGACATCACGAAGTGTGCGGAATACTGGCTGGAAGGCGCGGACGACCGTGGGATTCGGCACATCTGCTGGGACGGATGCATGTTCCCCAATTCAATGCTGGAGGATCAAAAGACATGGAACACGATTCTGGACGCGATGATTAAGGTCCGGGACGCGCACATTTCCGCCTGACGCCTGACTCTGAAATCCGGGCCAGGCCAGTTTGAACTTCGACGGATGCACGAAAGGCTCTCTCTATGGCAAGTCAGAAACCTGTCAACATCGGACTCGTCGGCTACGGCTTCATGGGTCGGACACATACGAACGGCTACAAACGCGCGAATGATTTCTTCCCGGAATTGACACACCGTCCGGTGCTCAAGGCAGTTTGTGGCCGGAACGTGGACAGAGTCTCAGCGTTTGCCGAACAGTGGCAGTTCGAAACAACCGAGACCGACTGGCGTGAACTGATAAAACGGGAAGACATCGACGCGATCGACATCTGCACACCGAATAACTCGCACGCAGAAATCGCGATCGCAGCCGCCGACGCCGGAAAGATGATCCTCTGCGAAAAACCTCTTGCACTGAATCCCGCCGAGGGTGAGCGCATGGTGGAGGCGGTTGAAACAGCCGGAGTGCCAAATACGGTATGGTACAACTATCGGCGTGTTCCTGCAGTGACGCTGGCGAAACAGTTGATTGATGAAGGTCGCCTGGGACGTATTTTTCACTATCGAGCCAACTTCCTGCAGGACTGGACAATCGCCGAAGACCTCCCGCAGGGCGGCGAGGCTCTGTGGCGACTGGATATTGATGCGGCTGGATCAGGGGTGACGGGTGATCTGCTGGCGCACTGCATTGACACCGCCATTTGGCTAAACGGTTCTGTTTCGGACGTGAGTGCGATGACGGAGACGTTCGTTAAGGAACGGATGCACAATTTGACCGGAAAAGTAGAACCGGTCGGGATCGACGATGCCTGCGCGTTCCTGTGTCACTTCCAGAACGGTTCGCTGGGCGTTTTTGAATCAACCCGATACGCTCGAGGCCACAAGGCCTTATACACGCTGGAAATCAACGGCGAGAAAGCATCAATTCGGTGGGACCTCCATGACCTGCATCGACTTGAGTACTTCGATCATGCCGATGACTCGCTGGTTCGAGGCTGGCATTCAGTCCACGTGACCGATGGGGATATGCCGTATATGGACAAGTGGTGGGTACCGGGTCTGCAAATTGGCTACGAACACACCTTCGTTCACCAGGTGGCTGACTTCCTCCGAAGTCTGGAGTCCGGCGAACGCTGCAGTCCTGATTTCCGGGAAGCTCAGGAGACCCAAATGGTGTGTGATGCGGTTCTGCGAAGTGCCAAGTCACGACAATGGACGGTCGTCTGAGCAGTCGACCGGCCTGACCCCTCAGACCTGGTTTACTATTTTGCACCAACACAGAAATGCCTGGCAGGTCGACGTTTTTCCGGAAACAGACTCGTTGCCAGCGGTATGTCGATTTCCGGAATCCCTGTCCTTTTGCGGATCTCACGATTACACTTTTGGGTCGACACCATCAATACCCGGCGGCTGAGAAATCTGCTCTCTCAGCCGCCGTT
>JBDOMX010000760.1:0-7006 GCA_039831615.1 Planctomycetaceae bacterium | reverse complement strand
CGTGACACGGAATTGGTGTGGAGAAGATCAGCTTCATGAGTCGCCTGTTCACGGACCTGGATCTTGACGTGATGGGCGACGTGCGGCGGGTCTTCAATCCAGCTGGCAACTGCAGCCCGGGCAAGCTGCTGCCGACCGCGGGTGCCTGCGGGATGGAGCATATTGAACGCGATCATCCGGGCCGACGAGCAGCGATGTAAAAGCATCAGCCGACACGGCGAAGCCAGTTCCACCAACCGCAGGTCCGCCTGTCAACTCACCAGCAACAGGACTTTTCATGTCGAGCACTGCTCGTAGGACAGTCGTCGTTAAGACGACCGGCGACGTCGTCGATGTCGTGCGGGCCGCATCCGCGGAGGGAACAACGCTGACGGCGGCACGTCAAACGGCCGGAACGGCTGTCCGACTTGATCTGTCGGAGATGAACGGGGTCGTTGAGTATCCGGCCCGCGACATGACGATCACCGTTGAGGCCGGCATGACTCTGCAGGCATTGACGGACGTACTCAGGCAGGAAGGCCAGCAATTGCCGGTTGATTTCTGTGATCCCGACATGTCGGTGGGCGCGTTTGTGGCGTCGAATCTCGCCGGTTCCCGTCAATACGGCTACGGCACGCTCCGAGATTATCTGATCGGCATGGAAGCAGTCGACGGACACGGACGAGTCTTCCATGCGGGAGGCCGCGTTGTGAAAAATGTGGCCGGCTATGACTTGTGCCGCCTGATGGTGGGCTCACGCGGTGCGCTGGCGATTCTTTGTCGGCTGACATTTAAGCTCAAACCCGTCGCGGATCATTTCGCGGTGCAACGATGGCAGTTTGACAACGAATCTGCGGTGACAGCGTCGCTGGAATCAATGAACGGATCAGAAGCACGGCCGATGGTCCTGGATCTGCATGCTGCGAACGATTCGACATGGTCGTTGTTCGTTGGTGTGGACGGACCAGCGAATGTTTGCAACTGGCAAATCGAGCGACTCAATCAGGAGATGAAGACTCCGACATCCTCAGAAATCCATGCTGCGGATCACGAAACCGCGATGATGTATTGTCAGAAGGTGGCAGGACAGCACCGTGCTCCGAATGCTGTTGCCGTGGTCAGAGCACTCCCGTCGCGGGTCACCGATGTTTGTCGCGTGATCCATACATTTGGGCTCGGTGTGGTTTGTCATGCCGGAAACGGAATCATCAATATTTGTTCAGGCGATTCAGCAGCGCTGCCTGACGAGGCCGTCGAACGTATTCAGACTTTGGTGAAGGAACACGGAGGCTACGTCCGATTGCCGCATGGCGAAGCGGTCGGCAGCCGTCCTGCCGGTTCCTTTTCAGCTGGCCTCGTCGATGCATTCGATCCCCAACATGTGTTCGTATGATGACATCCAATCGCCGACAGAAACTGATGAACCTATGACCCAATCTGAATTGCCTGTCATCGGGCAGTCTATTCCCTACGAACGTTTTTTGGACTGCGTGCATTGCGGTCTCTGTACTTCAGCCTGTCCCACGTATGTCGAGACCGGCGATGAAAACGACAGTCCACGTGGCCGCATCTACCTGATGCGATCCGTGGTGGACGGGCGTCTGGACCTCACGGACAAGGTGCGAGGACATCTGGATTTGTGTCTGGATTGTCGCAGCTGCGAAACAGCCTGCCCGTCGGGTGTGCAGTACGGGCGATTGCTGGAACCCTTTCGCGTGGAAATGCAAAGGCTCCCCACAGATTCCAGGCCGGCCCCGTCGCGCCCCGATTGGTTTCATCGATGGGTGATGTACGGCCTGTTTCCCTATCGACGTCGCATGGCGTGGGCACTGGCGCCGGCACGCTGGATGCAAAGGCTGAAACTGGACCGAGTCATCGAAGCTACGGGAGTCAATCGCCTGCTGCCGGAACGACTCCGCCGCATGCAGCAGCAGCTGCCTCAGCTGAAACCTCGTGAACGACCTCTGCCGGCGCGTTTGCCCGCCATCGGAAAACGCCGAGCCACGGTCGGTCTGTTCATCGGCTGCGTTGCCGACGCCATGTTTCGGCACGTTCACTGGGCGACGGCCCGCGTCCTCCAGCAAAATGGATGTGACGTCTTGATCCCGCAATCCCAGCAATGCTGCGGCGCGATCCACTACCACAGCGGAGCGTCTGAACCGGCCGTTGAGTTGATTCATCGCAACGTCACAGCATTTGCCGGTGAGCAGCTCGATGCCATCATCGTGAATGTTGCTGGTTGCGGGTCGATGCTCAAGGACTACAGTCATATCCTGACGGAACTGCGCCCGGGCACGGACCACTCTGCGGCCAATGACTTCGTGGACCGCATGCAGGACGTTTCCGAGTTTCTCATCGAGTTGGGGATCGTTCCGCCCACGGGTTCCATTGACGCAACAGTGGCCTATCAGGATGCCTGCCATCTTCAGCACGCGCAAAGAATTCGCGAACAGCCTCGAACGCTGCTGGAGCAGATTCCCAGCCTGAGGTTGGTGCCCGTGGCGGAACCGGAACTGTGCTGCGGCGCAGCTGGCAGCTACAATCTGACTCAACCGGACATGGCCGATCGATTAGGGAAACGACGAATCAATCACTTGCTGGCCACGGAGCCGGACGTGATCGCCAGTGGGAATGCCGGATGTTCGCTGCAATTGCAGGCTCAACTCAGGCAGGCGGGTCGCAACATTCCAGTGCTGCATCCTGCCGAACTACTCGACCTGAGCTACCGTCACCACTCTTTGAGCTGACGGCTGCCAAAGCGTCCAGCGACGACATCAAGGCACAGCACAGCCGCCGCAGCAGCGACCGCCGTCAACATGGCCGCCCACACATCGGCTGACAGGCTCGACGGCACAAAGTACTCAAATGTCTTGTGCTTGAATTCGAGTTCAGGAGTGAGATCACGTTGAAAGGGCCACAAGCGGTACAACGACCCCAACATGAACCCACACAGCACAGAAATGGTGGAATCGTGGTGCCGCGCCAGCAGCTTGCGCAACACGCGGCTGAATCCGAGCAGCCCTGTGAGACAGCCGAGTGCAAACACGACCAAAGTCGTGAGCACCTCTGTTGTGAACTCCAGGTGCACAAAACTTCGAATGGCACTGAGAACCGTTTCATATCGGCTCAGCAACAGCAGAATGAACGCGCCGCTGATGCCAGGCAGGATCATGGCACAAATACCAATCATTCCACAGAAAAACAGGTAGGCGAGCGAATTCGGAGGATTCTGCAGGACCGGCAGAGTGACCAGCCACCACGCTCCAATGATCGCCAGCAGCAGCAGCCCAACACGCTGGGTGGACCATGATTTCACCTGCCTTGCCACCAGCAGACTGGAGGCCAGAATCATTCCGGTGAATCCGGCATAGGTCAAATTCAGGTGATGAGTCAGCAGCATTTTCATGACCGACGCCAGCCCACCGGCTCCCAGCAATACGCCGAACCCCAGACCCATGAGAAATCTCAGATCGGCATGCTGTGCTGCTTCTCGAAATCGTCGCCCCGCAACATGCTGCAGGAACGTGGAGTCAAGATGGCTGATGGCGGTCACCAGACGCTGATAGATGCCGACGATGAGCGCCATGGTGCCCCCGGAGACTCCTGGTACCACGTCGGCAGCTCCCATCAGAAATCCGCAGCCGCAGTGTTTGACATCCTGACGAAATGTCATTGGCTCAGTAACGGCACCCGACGGGGATGCTGCGATGGATGAAGGCGGGTCCACCATGTTTTCAGCTGCCATCCTGAATACTTCTCCCGAGTACGGAATTCTCTGATCGCTTGTCACTCCCGAGCTTCGCTCGGCCTGTCCGCAGACTCACAACGCCGGGAACGCTACACTGCGGATTTCTCAAAGGACTGGGACGGTAGTGCATGAATGAAAACAGATCCAGCCTCTCAACAGGCGACTCCGGACTGACGATCATCTCCGGCGGTCAAACCGGTGTTGATCGAGCAGCACTGGACGCCGCATTGCAGCTGGAGATCCCCATCAGCGGATGGTGTCCTGGGGGCCGGCGGGCCGAAGACGGCAGAATTCCACCGAAGTATTCGCTTCAGGAAACTGATTCGTGGAACTACGCGGTTCGCACAGAATGGAACGTTCGTGATTCCGACGGGACGCTGATCATCACGATGGATTCAATCAGCGGAGGTACGAAATTAACAGTCAAACTGGCACGAAGATATGGCAAACCACTGCACGTGATCCGGTTAATGGATGTCTCCGCGGACGCGGCTGTTGAGAATTCACCGACGCAAAGCGTTCAATCCGTTGTGGACTGGATGGCGAGCCGTAAGATTCGCATCCTGAATGTCGCCGGGCCGCGAGGGACCTCTGACGAACGCATCTATCCACAGGCGCGCCAGTTTTGCGAAAACGTATTCGCGGCTCTGGTTTCCACGTCTGCGGAATGTGACCAATCGACGCGGGCGTGACAGCACGATCTTCGTGTGCATTGGTCACGAACACGTCGAATTCTCATCACACGACCAGAATTGTTAATCGCAAACACAGAAATCAGAGTGCCATGGGCGAACAATACATCATGACCATTGAACACCTCACTCGTCTGTACGACGAGAAAGAGGTGTTGTCTGACATCTGGCTGGCATTTTATCCTGGTGCGAAAATTGGCGTACTGGGTGACAACGGATCGGGCAAGAGCACCCTGTTGAGAATCATGGCGGGGGAAGACACGGACTTTATGGGGACGGTGCGTCCGGCCAAAGGGATTCGCATTGGCTACTTTCCACAGGAACCACGTCTCGATCCTGAAAAGACTGTCGGTGAATGTATCGAAGACGCCGTGGCAGAATCGCGGGCTGTCATGGATCGCTTCAACGAAATCAGCATGAAGTTTGGCGAAGACATGTCGCCGGAGGAAATGGAAACGCTGCTGGAAGAGCAGGCAAAGGTTCAGGACCAGATTGACGCGTCCAATCTGTGGGAGCTTGACCGAACCCTTGAAATTGCCGCCGACGCGATGGGACTTCCGGAAGCGGACAGCCTCGTCGAAAACCTGTCAGGAGGAGAAAAGCGACGTGTGGCTCTTTGCCAGTTGCTGCTGATGAATCCGGACATTCTGTTGCTCGATGAGCCCACGAACCACCTGGATGCCGAATCAGTGGCATGGCTGGAACAGTTCCTGAAGTCGTTTTCCGGCACCGTGGTTGCAATCACACATGACCGGTATTTTCTGGACAATGTTGCCGGCTGGATTCTGGAATTGGATCGCGGGAAAGGCATCCCGTACGAAGGCAATTATTCGTCGTGGCTGGAACAAAAACAGAAACGCCTGGAAAAGGAAGAACGCTCTGAAAGTCGTCGCCAAAAGGAGCTGAAGCAGGAACTCGAATGGTCGCGGATGTCGCCCAAAGCACGGGCCACAAAGAACAAGGCACGACTGCAGCGCTACCAGGAACTGGCGGCCCAGGATTATGACGTGCGGGAAGGGTCGGCCCAAATCCAGATTCCCACATCACGACCGCTCGGTCAGAAAGTCGTGATCGCAGAGAATTTGCAAAAGTCCTACGATGGACGGATGCTGTTCGATCATCTCAGCTTCAATCTGCCACCGGGCGGTATCGTCGGTGTGATTGGAGCCAACGGAGCCGGCAAGACAACTTTGTTCCGAATTATCATGGGGCAGGAACAGCCCGATGCAGGAACTCTGATCATCGGCGATTCCGTCAGTCTTTCGTACGTCGACCAGACTCGTGATGCACTGGATCCAAACAAGACTGTCTATGAGGAGATTTCAGACGGCCACGATACGCTCGAAGTCGGCAAGGCCAGGATTCATGCCCGCAGCTATTGTGGTCGGTTCAATTTCCGCGGGTCGGATCAGCAGAAGAACGTGGGCAGTCTGTCGGGAGGCGAACGCAATCGAGTTCATCTGGCGAAGCTGCTGAGGTCCGGAGGTAACCTGCTGCTGCTGGACGAGCCGACGAATGATCTCGATGTCCATACCTTGAGAGCTTTGGAGGAAGGCTTGACGACGTTTGGCGGCTGTGCCGTGGTCGTGAGCCATGATCGCTGGTTCCTTGACCGCATTGCCACACATATTCTGGCGTTTGAGGGAGGCACAAACGTGGTCTGGTGCGAGGGCAACTATCGCATCTACGAGCAGGAGCGGAAGGCACGTCTCGGCGATGCATCGGAGCCGTCGTCACGCAGCCGTTTCAAACCACTGACGCGCGCCTGATCAGCGGATGCGTCCGGATCAGGCGCGTACGATGACAGCACTGGCCTGGCCCATGCGAGTCACGCTGGTCTTTAGAAACAGCCGATTGTCTGTGAGCTCATTCTGACCGGACACGACATTTTGGGGTGCCAGTGGATCAGGCGTCTCGCAATTGAGAGTGCGAATGATCTGCCCGTCCTGCAGGGTGAGAAGCGATGCGGCAATTTCCGCCAGCGAAGATCCGCTCGCGGCGCTGCCTATGTAGCTCTTGGGAGCAGTCACCGGCGTCACGTCCGCTAGATCACCGAGAATATTACGAATGGCCTGCGCTTCAAAAAGATCGCGTGTGGGGTGACCCGATGCACACACATTGACATGCCCCAGCTCGGCCGCTGCGATGCCCGCCTTTCGCAGCGCTGATGCGGCTGCCTGTTCCACGGCGTTCTGTTCATCCGCCTTTCCGGCCGCCGACTGAACGCAGGATGTCCCGCAGCTGATCACTTCGCCGAGAATCTTTGCACCGCGTTTTTCAGCATGCTCGCGGGATTCCAGAATCAGGGTACACGAAGTTTCGGCCACCACTTCGCCTCGGCGTGCCACATCCAATGGCCGACACCGTGACTCGGCCGGCCCGTCAGCCAGCACGTCCCATTTCGCCGTCTGCGCTGTTTTTACATTGTGCAGCCGTGTCCCGGTGACTCCTGTGAGCATCACGTCGGCCCGACCACGCCGGATGATGCCAGCCGCTTCGTTGATTGCCAGAATACCGGAAGCCTCGTCGTGGGTAATCGAGTTATTGGGTCCTTGTGCGTTCAATGCGATCCCAATGTGACAGCCCG
>JBDOMX010000140.1:0-1698 GCA_039831615.1 Planctomycetaceae bacterium | reverse complement strand
AGATTCGTCGGTTTGTTGCCGTCGGACTTTGCCGCCGGTTCCTCACTTGGACTCGATTCAACGAATTGAGCGGGAAGAATGTCGGATTGCGCTGCAGACGGATCAACGTCCTCACTGAAGCCGGCGGTCTTCGCGGAATTGCCTGACGTGTCGGCCACATCCGACTCGAAGGGCCGTTTCAATGTCACGCGTCGATCGCCCCATTGACCGTTGCGGTCGGAGAATCGTATGGAAAGAGGGCGATGCGTCTTGGCGTTCAGAGTGACCTCGAATGATTTGTAGAACAGCCGCTCGACATCGTCGGTTGTCAATCCGATCAAGCGCACATTGGGTTGCCCGTCCTTCTTGATCGACCACCGAAATCGTTTCGTCAGAATGTTGGCCTTGATGGGGCCGAGGAATTCCAGCATCAACGCGAGTTCGTGCGCGGAGCGGGTCTCGTGATGTTCCTGGAAGGCCCGCTCCATCTGGGCGACAGTGACCGGTTTGCGATTGGCAGTCGCCTGCTGCCAACGCTGCAGCCATTTGCTGACATCAGCAGTCTTTAGTGGAGCGGCATCGAGGCGTTTCGGCGGCGTGGACTTCCGATTGATCGCCACCAGCGCGATGGCCAGGCAGATCACGGGAAGCAGCAACGCAGCGAGAACTTGCGAACGCGAACGCATGACAGACTCCTGCGACAACAATTCAGATTACTTGCAGCGATTGGGGATCTACTTCGCCATCGAGTGCGTGCGGAAACGCAATACGAACGTGAGTCGACGACGTCTCACGCCTGGAAATTCCGGCTGCCCACGGACGATCTCGCGCGGACGGTAGCAAAATTGGAATTCCGACAACAGGCCAGTTTCTGGCCTGTCATTCAGGCCTACTCAGTCTATTCCGCAGGACTCTGCGCCCCGCCGGGTGTCCAGAGAATGTCAGCGTTTCCGTCCTCATTGCAGGCACGAGCGAGGACGAACAGCAGGTCGGAAAGCCGATTCAAATACGTCACCGTCAGGAGATTCACGGCATCCGGCTCGTCGTTCTGCAAAGCGACAACACCGATCTCGACGCGTCGGCAGACACTGCGCGCATGATGCAGATGTGCTGCTGCCGGGCTGCCGCCGGGGAGAACGAAGTTGGTCAGCGGCTCAAGACGCTCGTTGACGGTATCGATCTTGGTTTCCAGAGCGGTGACTTGATCCGCTCGGACGCGAAGCGGAGGGTGCTCGGGCGGTGGGGCGGAAGGTTGAAGAGGAACACAAAGATCGGCTCCGACATCGAACAGGTCGTTCTGGATGCCTTGCAGCCAGATAGCGAATTCCTCGGGCAGTGGGACTGTCAGCGCCAGCCCGAGCACGGAATTCAACTCGTCGACCCCGCCATAAGCGGTGATGCGCGGGTGCGTTTTTTTGACGCGGTCACCGCTGCCGAGCGCGGTCTCACCGGCATCGCCGCCGCGCGTGTAGATGCGGTTGAGGTAGACCACGGGAACTCCGTTTCCGATGCTGCCAGCAGCGTGCGAATTCTATTCGGGAATTGATTGCAGTTCGACCTGCACAGCCGTGTCAGCTTCAACCGCTTCCGCTTCGCCCGCATCAGCGTCGTCTGTTGGGGCGTCTTCCGCAGCGTCTCCGGGGACGGCTTTGGGTGCCCCCGCCGCCTTCTTGGCTGCCGGCTTCTTAGCTGCGGGGGTGTGGATGGCCTTGAACTCGG
>JBDOMX010000710.1:0-1698 GCA_039831615.1 Planctomycetaceae bacterium | reverse complement strand
CTCCCGACCATGGTCCCAACGTGATATTGGTATCCGTGGTGACGGCTGCCGAGTTGATACCAACCGACCCGCTGCCACCGGAGGAGAATTACTGCGACGATTGCCAAGCGTGCACTTCGTCGTGCCCGTCCGGATTTTTTCGGCACGGGAAGACAGACAAAGCCACCGTCACAATGGGCGGCATTGATTTCACCTATTCCGAGCGTCGTTCGTATGACCGTTGCAGCTATGTGTGCAGCGGACAGACAGGCCTGCATGCATCGGGGAAATGGTCGACCTGGTCACCCGCTCGTTTTCCCATCCCGAATGATGATGAAAACTTGGCCCCGATCAGAAAGGAAGCGTTTGCGGCTTGGAGCGAGCGCCCGGAAATGCCCGGCGGCGGTATGCAGAGTCCCATCACTTACAGCAAGACACAACGTGATGTGACCCTGACATGCGGAAATTGCATGCATGTTTGCCATCCGGATCCAGAGGAACGCAAACGTCGAACGGAGCTATTGCACAACGGGGGAGTCATCGTCCAGCTTGACGATGGAAGCCTGCAATCCGTCTCACCCGAAGAAGCCACGGAGCACATCGCCGCGATGGAACCAGAACGTCGCGCACTCTATGAGACATCGCATCCAGAAGACTTCGACCCGAAGCAGTATTCCGGCGTGAAACATCACAGCCAATTTGGCAAGGAGAGGGACGAGCCGCCCCAGGAAAGTGCAAAGGAAGACGCGGCAATATGAGTCATGAAACGTATACGCCGGGCCACTCGCAGAACGCGATGGAGTTCATGTCGGCACGCACTCTTGAATCGCACGGACAATTCTTCGTGAAATACTTGGACCAGTCGCAGCATCTTCTCGATGTTGGCTGCGGACCGGGCACGATCACGGTGGGGCTCGCCAGGAGAGTCGCTTCGGTACACGCAATCGATCTTGCCGCCTCACAAACGGAAATTGCCAGACAGTATGCCGAGCGTGAACAGCTTCAGAATGTTACGTTCAAAACCGGTTCCTGTTATGAACTCCCCTACGACGACCAGTCTTTCGACCGTGTGTTCAGCCACGCGCTGCTGGAGCATTTGGGTGAGCCAGTCAGAGCACTGGCGGAGTTTCGCCGAGTGCTGAAACCGGGTGGCGTGGTGGGTGTGTGTAGTCCCGACTTTGGCGGGCGGATGCTGATTCCTCCGTCGCCGGAAGTTGAGCAGGCCGCCGAGGCCTATGCTCAATTGCAGAGCAATAACGGTGGGGATCTGAACGCCGGGCGGAAACTCGGGTCGTACCTGAGTGAGGCGGGATTCGGTGACATTGCGCTGCAGGCTCGCTACGAGTGTTATCCCTCACTTGAGTTCATCAGCGAGTACCTGGCGCTGCAGTTAGAGCAGGCGGAAATGTCTCAGCACGCCGCGTGTCTACGCGAATGGAGACAATATTCACCCGGCATGTTCGCACACACGTGGGTTTCAGCGGTCGGCACAAGAACCTGAGGCAACACGAACCTATCATAAAACAACGGAAGAAAAGATCAGCGTTATTTTCCACTGTTCATATCTCGGAACCGCATTGCGTCTTCTCCTTGTCGCCTGCCTGCTTCCATGCGGTGTGAGTCTGGGAGTTGAATCACCGGAAAGCGATCGAGAAGGTTTGCGACCATACCGGACAATCCAAGCCACTGTAGTGGCCAAGCGACTTTCGGTGGTTCTTC
>JBDOMX010000759.1:0-7018 GCA_039831615.1 Planctomycetaceae bacterium | reverse complement strand
GTGCAGTCCTGCGTGTCGCAGATGAAAATCATTCCACTCGTCGCGCGTGATGTTGCCAAAACCTGGATGTGGAGCTCGTACCGATTCGTTCCTCTGACGGCTGACCGCTTGACGGAGTGACGACAGACCGTCATCGACCGATGTGGCATCGGGAATGAATTCGGTTGTCGACTTGAATCCGGCGGGAAGTCCTTTCTTCAGGAATTTGTGTTTCATGAGCAACGTCAGCAGCCAGCGCGCCGGAGCGGGCATCAGCCGGCTGAAACCGTCGATCGAGGAGTTCATTGTTTTGGCAAGATGTTCGTAGATCTGGCCTGGTGTCCAGTTTCCAAGCATTTGAACGTCGGGCGCCGAAAGTCGCTCCGCTTCCGCCAGTAACTCATCCAGTGATGAGTAACGCACCTGCCGCCGCCCCGTCACCTTCTTCGTGTTGATTGACATGAATGTCTCCTGCCGTTGACAAACCCGTTCGAGTTAGATACGTTACTAAATGGTAACATGACATAATCACGCGTCAATCAGGGTGTGCAACATTCGAACAAAGGCCTGATCGAATGTCTTCACGCACGAATCCCGTGAACTGGTTTGGGATTCCCGTCAACAATATGTCGTGGCCAGGTCGTTCTTTGAGACGGTGCCTGTCGCGGCGTGTTCAGCCGGTGGGCTTTTTGATTCCCGTACCGGACTATGAAATTCATTTACCTCGGTACTGATGCAAACACAGGACTTCAATCATGACCGCCATTGACTACATCAGACTCTCGCTCGAAAACAGCAAAGGCTGGACGATGGGACTGATCAACGACATGAAGGATGCACCCTTGACTCAACCCACACCGAATGGTGGCAACCTCCGTTGTGGGTACTTGGTCACATTGTCCGAGCCGAAAGTGATCTTCTCGACGGCTTCATCCTTGGAAAGCCGAATCGGTTTCCGGACCTTGAACAGTTTTCGATGGGAAATACGCCGTCCACCGATCCAGACCAATATCCTTCGATGGATGAATTAATGGCCAACCATGAAGAGATCCGCGCTGCTACACTCGCTCACCTCGACACGCTGACCGATGCTGACCTGGACAAAAAAAGTAATGCACCGGAAGAATTCGGCGCGATGTTTGGGACAGTAGGGGCCTGTTTTTCGGCCATGTCGACTCATATGAGTTTTCACGCCGGTCAGGTGGCCGATGCCCGACGGGCCGCCGGTCGCAGTCCTCTGATGGCCTGACGCACGTGTCAAAGTTACGAGCCCTGCCGGTGTGCTGGAACGAGGCTTGTCGGCCGGTGTTGCGCCGGCTTGGGAAGGTGTGAGGGCCATGATTCTGCACGTCGATATGGACGCGTTTTACGCGTCCGTTGAAGAACGCGATCGACCGGAATTGCGCGGCCAGCCCGTGATTGTCGGAGGAACTCCTCAGGGGCGTGGTGTCGTTGCCGCGGCAAATTATGTGGCGCGCGGTTTTGGGATCCACAGCGCGATGGCGACGGTCAAAGCCTTAAAGCTGTGTCCGGATGCCGTGGTGCTGCGTCCACGGATGGAATACTACTCAGAAATCTCCGGAACGATTCGTGAAATCTTCAACCGCTATACTCCACTTGTGGAACCACTCTCACTGGATGAAGCCTTCCTGGATGCCACCGGCTGCGTGAAGCTGTTTGGCTCTGTTGAGACCATCGGGCGAGCGATCAAACAGGACATTCAGGCCGAATTGAATCTGGTTGCGTCGGTCGGCGTGGCGCCCAATAAGTTCCTGGCAAAGCTCGCCAGCGATCTGGAAAAACCTGATGGTTTTACCGTCATTGAACCGGGGGCTGTCCAGCACGTGCTGGACCCGCTGAAGGTGACTCGAATATGGGGCATCGGCAGCGCGACGAAGCTGAAATTCGATCGCATGGGGGTCAGGTCGATTGCTGACCTGCGGCAACTTTCTCTGCAACAGCTGCAGGAAACGTTTGGGCAGAGTGGAGAACGATTCTGGAAACTGGCGAGAGGCATTGATGACCGGCCAGTGATTGCAGATCGAGTAGCCAGGTCAATTTCGCACGAAACAACATTCTCTGAGGACATTGGTGACGCGGACGTGCTGCGGGCCTGGTTATTGGAACTTACCGAACAGGTCGCCTATCGATTACGACGAAACAACGTCCAGGGGCGTACGGTGAATCTGAAGGTTCGCTACAGTAATTTTGACACGATCACTCGATCACAGAGTCTGAAACAGTCGACGGACGTGACAAACCAGCTGTGGTCTGTTGTGTCGGAACTGATGAAGTCGCAGTTGCCCGACCGTCCGCTTGTGGTCCGGCTGCTCGGAATGGGGGTGTCGAATCTGTCTCCGCCATCGCCGGTTCAGCAAAGTCTTTTCGCAGACCAGAACGATGAACGAGATACAAAGCTCGACCAGGTCACGGACCAGATTCGCGTCCGGTTCGGCTCAGCTTCAGTGCGCCGGGCGTCGACCGTGCAGCACAAAGCGGAACACAAACCTCTGCCGCGACCAGACTAGAGGTTTGTTAGGAACAAAAATGAGGAATCGTGCGTAGCTGGAGTCGCATGACGTCAGGGACCTACCGAGCATTCCCAATTTCTGCGAATCCGGCTCCCCTCAACTGAAGCTTTGACAGACCACTACTTCTTGCTGTCAGTCTCGGTTTTCGCTGAAGCCTGTTTCTGTTGCACCGTTGCCTTCACGTCGACCTTCTCAGTCTCCAGCAAATCGGCGACTTTTTGTGAAACCTTGTTGGCCAGCAGCCCAGTCGGATCGCAGCCAGCGGCGATCGAACGGATTTTGCCACCCTTTTCGATCAGGAAATTCGTGGGCATCGTCTTCGTCTGGAAAGTTTTCCAGCTTGCTCCTTCGCTGTCCACAGCGTACAGCATCTTCAACTTCTTCTGCTTGACGTACTCTTCGACTTTGGTATCCGGTTCACGAAAAATGGCAAGGCTTGTCAGTCCCAGACTCTTGTACTCTTCATGCAGCGTCTGAAAGTATGTCAGTTCCTTGTCGCAGCCTGCACATCCGCAGGTGAGTCGCACCAGCACCGGACCTTTGTCGGTCAGTTTTGCCAGATTGATTTCGTTGCCCTCGGAGTCTTTGATCCTGAAATCCGGTGCCGGCGCTCCGATGACAACGGTCTTCTCGGGTTCGTCAGTCTTGACCTTCTCTTCCGATTCCTTCTCGCCGGCGAGTAGCGCTGACGATCCCACAAAAAGCATCAGCAGCATGGCAGAGAGCAGTGACTTCATGGTTGGCTCCATTCGAATCGCAGGATAAAGGGCAGGAGACGTCGCCGGAAACAGACGATCCGCAACGTCGAAGACCCGATCATATCAAGCCGGATGACAGCAGGCAATCAGGCAATTTGTCTGCGTCGTGAATACAATGAGCGCTGTGCACCTCGCGGAACGCGGACCTGTTGGCGGCGTCGTGCCACTATGCGCGTGCCTGGAAGCAATCCCGGCCGGGCACGCAGGCCGTGCGATCCACTAGATCCTGATCTGGTCCGAGAATGTGCTGCGTCGAGTTGCACCAGCAGTTGAAGCGAGTGCTGCCCTCCTCTTCGCTGGATTGCGGATCCGGATTGCCGGTGACATAGATCGCCTTGCTGCGGAGATTCATGCAGGGAGGCTGCTTACAGGAGTCCGATTCGTCGAACGAGCGTCGGTAGCTCATTGGTTTCTCCGGGACATGGATGCTGGGACCTGGCGGCAGGGCTGGACGGAGCACATTCAGGAAAGCTGTGTGCTTTCGAACGACGTCTTCCAAACCACACCGAACAACTAGGCGATATTATTTGTTTCGAGTTCCGGGGACATTGAAGGTTCATTTAACATGGGGCCGTCCAGACCGCCGGTTTCAAAGCCGGCAGCTTTCAGCACGGCACGTTTCACGGCAACCTGAGCAAGCTCGATCTTGTACTCGTTCTGAGACAGTGCCATTGCACCAGCCACAGCTTCGATGCCGGCTGCCACGGCAGATTCGTTCGTGATCGTTCGTCCGCACAATGACTGAATGGCACGATCGGCAATCCACGGCACCGGTGCCACCTGGCCCAATACAATGCTGGCATGTTTGACCGTTCCGGAAACGACTTCCATGCTGACGGCAGCAGCGGCAAGTGGCTGATCGGGACCGTCGCCATGACGAATCTCACAGGACGCGCTCAACCGGTCGCCGTGAGGCGGAATGATGACGTGGGTCACGAATTGTCCGGGCTGCAATACATTCTCTTTTGTACGATCGGAATCCGGCGTCTGGTAAAGATCGTGCAGGTCCATCAACATCTCATCGTTCGTTCCGGGGCCAACAATTCGCACTCGAGCACCGAGGGTGATGAGTGAAGGGGCCAGCCGGGACGCATTCACGAATTTAGCTGCCCCGCGGTTTCCAAGGATGGCGTGATAGCGATTGTCGCCTTCGTTCACCATCCGACCACGATCAGCGAGCAATCCGTAACCTTCACGAAAGTACCAGCAGGTTGGACGTCGCAACAGCTCGCCCACGAACGTGCCCTGCGATTGCAGCTGGATACTACTGATCCCCTGAATCACCTGCTTTGCTGATGGGAAGTCATCGGTCTGCGGGTCGTCCAGGAATTCGTCGAGGCAGACAGCGGCTCCGATCCAAACATTGCCGCTCTCGTCGGTTTCCATCTGCTGCAGTGAGCTGATCTCGCAGATATTAACGACTCGATCGGGCGTCACGACCATTCGTTTCATGAGCCCGACGAGATCAGTGCCTCCGGCGAGAATCGCGGTTTCTTTCTTCGGTTCCGTCAGCAACGCGATGGCTTCGCTTTCGGTCGTCGGCTGAGCGTACTCGAAATTCTTCATGGGAATTATCCTTTCGCAGTTCGGAGTGCGTCGAGCACGCGCTTTGGCGTAAGTGGCAGAGTCGGGACACGAACACCGATGGCATTGCACACGGCGTTCGAAATTGCCGCAGCTCCACTGATGACCGGCGGTTCTCCCAGTCCAATCACTCCCCGGGCGCGTTCGCTTTCGGGCTCATGAAGATGCACAACGAGTTCGCCCGTGTCGCCGAGTCGCGGCAGCCGGTAGTGATCCAGTTCACTATTGATAAATGTGCCCGTCTTGGGGTCGTTAATTCGCTGCTCGAACAGAGCCGCCGAGATACTCATGATCAACGCTCCGTAGATCTGGCTTTCGGCGGTTTTCCGATTGATCACCAGCCCCATGTCCTGAACAGCAACCATCTTTTTGATCTTCACCAGGCCGGTATCCAAGTCCACGGCCACATGAGCCATCTGGCAACCGGCCACGTTCGAACTCGACAGTGAACTGTCATCACCTCGTTTGTAGTTCGACGTGACTTCCAGTGGCT
Source organism: Planctomycetaceae bacterium (assembly GCA_039831615.1). GTDB lineage: Bacteria > Planctomycetota > Planctomycetia > Planctomycetales > Planctomycetaceae > S139-18. The sequence continues at coordinate 1,673 of JBDOMX010000759.1, read as the reverse complement.
GAATCCCAATGAGACTGCACGCCTGTTTCCAGGACAGTGCCTTGTCACTGTAGCCAGTGACGGAGATGTCGCCGTTGGATGCTTCAAGCTGGTCGGCGGGGACGTCCAGTTTCTTCGCGACCAGTTCAAAAACCTGAGCCAGGGCCTGTTGCGCGGCCCGACGATGAGACTCGCTGACGGCTCCTACGGTTGTGCTGCCGCCCGATGCGCCGCTGAACGGATAAGTCGAGCTGCCAATGTTGACTTTCACGGCATCAATTGGCAGTCCTAACGTTTCTGCCAGGACCATTGCACACACCGTTCGTGTCCCCGTCCCGAGGTCCTGAGTGCCGCAGTAGGACTCAACGCCACCGTCAGGATGAATTTTGAGGAGACAACTGGAGCTGTTCGCCGTGCCACCCCATTTGTGGATCCCGATGCCCAGCCCTTCGACGACTGAACCGTGTTTTTTACCCTGACCGTGAAGATGCCAGTGCCGGCGCCATTGGATCAGGTCAGCCGCGATCCGCAGCTGTTCGGCGTAGACCAGAGATTTTTCCGGAGAATCGATGTTCTCCAGGTTGCGGAGGAAAATATCAAGACTGTCGGCTCCCATTTTAGCCGCCAGATCATCGTACGCCGTTTGAGTGATCGCGCACGCCTGAGGATGGTTGGGAGCACGCCATGCGGCCGATGGCTCATTGTCCGTAATGATTCCAGTCGCGCGGCGCCGCCAGTTCTTTGGCCGAAAGACATACGGGAAGTTGCCAACCGAAACGGTTGATCCATTGAATCCGGAAGAACCCCAGTGATGTGAATCCCACACCTGCACCACACCGTTTTCATCCGCCCCGAGCTTCACATCAATGAATCCGGATGGCCGATTGCCGCCAATTTTCAGCTCCTGATCACGCGACAAGAGAAATTTGACCGGACGACCGGTCTTTTTGGAGATCTCTGCGGCGGCGATTCCCCAGTAATCGGGTTTGAATTTGCTGACGAATCCGCCACCAATGTACTCACAATGCACGTCGACCTCATCAGCCGTTATTTTCAGCGCATCTGCGAATCCGTCGTCGGTTCTTGAAACGTTCTGTGTGGAAAGATTGACTTTCAGCCGCTCCCCTTCCCAGTGCAGCGTTGAGCCGTGCGGCTCCAGACAGCAGTGCGTAATGGCATCAATACCGTAATTGCCTTCGACGACATATTTTGCCTGGTCGAACAGACGCTGAACCGTTTTTTCTTCCCATTCTTCTTCGTCGTCATCGTCGCCTGGTTCACCGAGTGCCTCGTCCAGCTCAATCCCGCCCCCCGCCTTTTTGGTGCGTTGTTTCTCCTCGGCCGCCTGCAGATCGTGGTCAGCAACAAACGCTTCCAGCATTTCGTACTTAACCTTTAACTTTGATACACCTTCTGCAGCGGCAGCTTCAGTTTCTCCCGCGACTGCCGCAAGCAGCGTCCCGTCAGCTCGAATCTCGACCGGTTCCTCGCCGGGCTGTGGTGCTTTCAGCAGATGCACCAGCACAACACCGGGGACTTTCTGCGCTGCCGTTACGTCCACTGAGACGACTCGACAGTGCGCGTGCGGACAGCCGAGCGCACGAACAATCAATTGTTTGGGCAGGTTAATGTCATAAGTGTATTTCGCTCTGCCCGTCGCTTTCTCCATGCCATCGAGGCGACTGACCCGCTTG
>JBDOMX010001033.1:0-1699 GCA_039831615.1 Planctomycetaceae bacterium | reverse complement strand
CATGGGTCTCCTGCTGGTCGACTCAGGTATGCTTTGCGCCGCGGCTTCAGACACGGGTTCCACTGATCACTTCTGGTATCGCCTTGCGCCCGAGGGACCTTACATCGATTCGCAACGCAGAAACAAGGCCTTCGGATTCGCTGACGGGAAGGTGTTTCTGTCGGAGGACAACGGGCGAACCTGGCCACACAGCACCGAGTTTCCGAATGCGAATCATATCACCTTCAGTTGCATTCTGGAGAACGGAAACATCGTGTTCGCCACACGAACCAAACTCTATCTGAGTACCGACGATCTCAACACATGGACTCAGATTGTCGTCAAAGATATCGATGGCAGCGACTACCTTCCGCACACTCCGCTGAACCCGGATCTCCCGGGGTGGTATTTTCATTCGCTCGACGGCGTACACACATGGAACGTCCACGGTTCAGAAATGCTGGTGTGGGGCAATTACTGCAACGTGCTCGGGGGCGCTGTACCGGCCAACATTTACTACTCGACCGACGGCGGTCAGTCCGTGAGAATCGCCTACTCCTTCGGGAAAAACCCACAATTCCAGCAGCAGGGAGCCGGCGACAATCAACTCCTCGGGAACCCTGGCAATCCGGTGGTTTGCCGTCACATCCATGCGGTGGCCTACAACCCGGCCGAGGATGCGTTCTATGCATGTACCGGCGACCACGACCGGGGTTCCGTCCACGAATGCCACTGGCTGCGAGGAACCTACAACGCGGACAACGATGCGTGGGACTGGGATGTTCTCGTCTCGGTCAATTCCAATTCGCGTTACAAATCAGGTGGCATCAACTTCGTCGACGGTCAGCTCTACTGGGCGGCGGATGCAAACGGAAACAATGGAACGATGCCGCATGATCGCGGCATCTTTCGTTGTGACCCGCTGGACCTTGCCGATCCGACAAAGCACACCATGCTGTTCAATCCGGAGTACGAATCGGCGAACATGATTATCGAAGACGGCGTGATTCTGTCTGCTCACTACGCACCCGCATCACCGTATCACACAGGATTCATTATTTCGCTCGACATGGGCAGGACCTGGGCACAGTACGACCTCAAGGAACTCGGCAAGCGTTCTCCGGTCCGGTTTCATAAGAAGAACGGCGACGGCTGGTTTCGGGTCGATCTGCGAAAGGGATGGATCGAGCGTGGTGAGGTCCTGTTCATCAAACCGAAACAGCAGCTCACGCGCGGCTGAGGTGATTCGGTTGAAGGACTGCCGAGGAATGGGAGCATCGGCATTTTGTTCACCGAGCTGGCGGCGCGTCCGGTGTGCGCCACGATCTGTTGACACAGGACTCGTGCGCCATTCCACAAAAATGGGGCGAAGTGTCGCGCGTACGGGTGCCCACTGCTGAATTCTCGACCTGACGGCCTACGTTTCGCCGATTCGATCCAGCTCCAGTGCTGCTTCCAGCTGGACCAGAGCACCGACGCGCAGGCGGGGATCTTCGGAGCTGTCGAAGGAGAAATCACTTCCTCCCCCGACACTTTTCATCAACGCGGACAGATCGGATTCAAAGGCACTTCGAGTCTCAGCGTTATTCGGTGCAAGTGCACGATCATTGATCAGCAGTTCGAACCGATGTCTGCTGAACCTGAGGTCTTCCAACTCGGACTCCAGCAGTAAACAGGCTCGCGCGGCAGACCGCAGGGAATGCAAAAAACGGTCGCAGTT
>JBDOMX010000946.1:6376-7038 GCA_039831615.1 Planctomycetaceae bacterium | reverse complement strand
TTGTTTTTCTGTAACGAAGAAGAAGCGAAGAGTTTGACTCAGAAGGATGATCCTGTGGAGTGTGCCCGGGAGATCCACAGGCACGCGGAAAATGTTGCTCTGACGCTCGGCGCAAACGGCTCACTGCTGATGCACGAGGGGGAATTGATTCCGATCGAAGGCGTGGATGTGGCGGCGATTGACACCACCGGAGCCGGAGACATGTTTGCCGGTGCTTTGTTGTACGGGATCACAAACGGTTTGACGTGGAAGGAATCCGGTCATCTCGCTTCACACGCCGCCGCAAGGATTGTGACTCAGCTGGGGGCGAGAACGGAACGCGGGTTCACAAAGGAAGAAATCACAGCACTGACATCGTAACGCGGTAAGACACCACTGCCTGCAAGTCGCGTTCACCGTTCCTGAGAAGGGCATCTGATGACAGCACTGAAGCAGCTGCCGCGAGAGGAGTACATCGAACAGGAGTACCTGTTTCGAACCTACCGGGAACGACTGCAGGACAACATCCCGTCGCAGGAATTTCTGAAGACGGTCCAGCAGGAATTGCTCAGCACCTGCCAGTTGCCGATGGCTGTGGATATTCTCCGGACTGAAATCATGCACAGCGGCCAAATCGGGGCAGCGATGAGGCGGATGCCGCATTACTTTTCACTGTTTCAGAC
>JBDOMX010000946.1:0-6366 GCA_039831615.1 Planctomycetaceae bacterium | reverse complement strand
TTCAGACATTTGTCATTGAACAGTCCGAAGATGACCGATCACAGTTTGATCATATAGCGGCGTTGCAGATTCTGGAACGGGAAGCTCGCTATCGCGCCGCTGATGTATCGCCGGCCGGTCTGTTTATGTATCAACTGGAGTGCATCGCCCGCAATCGACTGGGTTATCACAGTGGACTGAATGCGATGTCGGTCGACGCCATCTACGACTCCGGCTGGAAGCAGTGGTTTCAGCAGTTAACGCTGCAGCTGGGAGCGCGTGAACTGGCTGAGCTCGTGTACCGCGTTTCAGAGCATTTTCACATTCGCCGTTCGTCGATAGTCACCGAACCGGCTGCAGCGCCGACAGGGCTGGTGCTGCTTGACAATCAAACCGGCCGCATCGCCCGGGCCAACATCGGGCGTGACCCCGTCTACTTCTTTGCTGCGCTGCAACGGCATCTGAACTATCCCAGCGTGCCGATTCCTGTGAAGCCGCACGAACAGCGAATTCCGCCCGCGGTGGAGCATCGACTGATGCGGGTTGAACAACGACTCAAGCTGCTGGAAATGGAACACAAGGGCGGAATCGATCTCACAAAATTTTACGGGAAACATCGATCGATCGATGAGGTCGAGGGTCCGTCGAACTGACCAGCCACTGGTGAACTGCACGAACGTCGAAGTGTCTGTCCGGCACACCATGTTTTCTCAAAACGGACACTGAAAACAGATCGCATTCCGCCGACATGCTGAAGGCCCGGAAAGAGATTGCTGCCGCAGCCAGTCCGCCGCGGGAATATGCGGGCGGCGCTGCCTGCGATGTCAGGCGTCCCGTTTCACTCGTCCTCAGCGTCCGCGGGGTCCTCTGAGGGATCAGTACGATCCGGTTCTTCAGTGGGCGTTTCCGCATCCGGTTCGCTTGACGGACTTTGTTCGTTGTCGGCTTTCGGAAGTTCATCTGTCGGCCCGACTGGTGTCGGGGCGGACGTGTCATCCTTCGAAGACTTCTTCCAGCCTGTTTCCGAATTCACGCTGGCGTCAACCGATGTTGATGGGTTTGCCGGAGAAGACACGGCCGCGGGGCTGTCTGGTGTTTGGTCTGATTTCGGGACAGGAGCAATCGCGGTAGTTCGGGCAGCCGCACTGAGATCCCTGACACTGTCCGGTTCCTGTGTAGGGAGATGGGGTTCTTCGCCGGCGACCGGGGCCGTGATCGTGAGCGGTTTTGCGCTGGAAATGTTCGTGGCCGGGACGCTCTTCAGGATTCCGGCGTCCTTATTCTTCAGCCTTCTGAGTTTCGGATCCGGGTCGCTGCTGCTGGCAACTTCCGGCGGCTGCTGCAGCTTCATGCGGTCCAGGTAGATGTTCAGGCCGTTCACAGCGTGATACAGCGGGGAGCACTTCGCTTCGGCTTTGCGATTGTTCAGGAGGTCCCGGGCTGTGGCCTCGATCGCCCGTCGTACCCAGCGTTCCTGGATTTCGTCCTGAGGAAGGGCGATCATCAGGAACTCGAGGATATGTCCCGCGCTGGCCATGCGTTTGTTAAAGTCACGGTGGTACTCCCGACCGCGGAAGTAGTTGCTGGAGAGCATGCCATTGCTGTTCTGCTGCACTCGAGCCGTACTGATCTGTCGACGGATCTTGTATTCAGCCTCAATCCATACGCCTCGCAGCGGTTGGCCGGTGCGCAGATAGACATTTCGTGCATGAGCCAGCGCGAACATCCCGTGTGTTCCGCCGCAAGCCGCGCCCTGCAGCGGCCTGCTGGTCTGGATCTCCACCAGTCGCTCGATGCTCCAGTTTTCCCCGGAAGCGTCGCGCCAGGTAGCATTCGGCGGAAGATAGCGACTCAGTGCCCACAGGGTCCAGGTGGGCTCATCTTTCAGGTTGATTGTCTTCTGAGCGTGCTCAACCATGTCGCCGATTGTGATAGGCCCGTTGGGGGTCATGAACTGATAGCTCAACGGCAGTGCTGACATTGAGAGGACAGCCAGGCACTGATTGGCGTGTCCTTCAAAAGCCCACGGACGACTGTATGGGTGAGCTCTGCCGCCATATTGTGTTTTTTCGAACCAGGGTTCATTTTCAAACGAAGGACCGGACGACACCCAGTCGAGTCCTGAAATCGTCTTGCCGTTGTGCCGCACCTGAAAGTTCTGACGCAGTGCCAGCAGGCCGTGCATCATTTGCCAGGGGGTGTTGATGTCGGTGGACAGCAGTCGGCGACGGGCTGAATCCACCGCGTCTTCGGCCCGCTGGATCAGGGCATCCTGATGGGAGGATGACATCAGGCGGCGCGGTCGTGAAACCGAACGGAACGGCGAAGTCGAGTCCATTTCCGGGAAATTGGCCAGCGGTTCGTCAACAGCTGAATTCAACTCATTCGGGACCGGGTCGTCGGCAGCCTGGCACATCGAGACACATAGAAGACAAACTGGCACAAATTGCCGGGTGACGCGGTCCAAAAATGGACGCATTGGGTGGCTCCCCGCACGGGACTTACAACGTGGGCGCAATGATTCAACAAGATCATCTTCGGCCACTGGAAGACGTGTCTTGATGGACCCATGGCGGGGAATGGTGGTGACGCTGAGAATTGATGAGGTGGTTGCCAGCTATGGCAAGGTGGGTAATGTGTTGGACTTGCGTCTCAGCAGATCCTACCGGAACGGGTGAGCCGCAGGCAGGAACGTCGTCATCGATCAGCAGCGCCCCGCGAACCGGACGGACGGGTGAACACGCGTACGGTTCAGTCGGAGCTGATGGCGTCGTCGGCAGTGACCCGAGTGCCGATCGTGTGGCCATCGATGACACGGCGGATGTTGCCGACCTTCTTGTAGTTGAAGATCACGATTGGCAGTTTATGTTCCATGCAGTGATGGAATGCCTGAGCATCCATCACCTGCAGGTTCTGATCGAGGACTTCACGATAGCTGATGTTGGTATAGCGAATGGCGTGCGGATTTTTGACGGGATCCTCAGAGAAGACGCCATCGACCTTGGTCGCTTTCAGGACCACATCGGCGTCGATTTCTCGCGCACGCAGAGCAGCCGCTGTGTCGGTCGTGACGAACGGGCTGCCGGTGCCTGCGGCGAGGATCACAACACGACCTTTTTCCAGATGTCGAATACAACGTCGGCGAATGAAGGGCTCCGCCACACCTTCCATGCGAATCGCACTTTGGACACGTGTGGCAACGTGGGCAGATTCCAGGGCATCCTGCAGCGCCAGAGCATTGATCACCGTTGCCAGCATTCCCATGTAGTGGGCTGTCGACGGTACAATCGTGTTACTGACTTCAGCGAAATCTTTTCCGCGGAGAATATTCCCCCCGCCACAGACGATTGCCAGTTCCACCCCGGTCGCCATCACATCACGAATTTGTTCCGCGATGCTGGTGACTTCGGACATACTGATGCCCGACTCCCCCTCACGGCAAAAACTTTCGCCACTGATCTTCAGCAGGACACGTTTGTAGGCGGGTCCCGAGGAATCCTGAGCCGTCATGGTATTGCCGTGGAATGAGGAAATTTCCGGTGTCCGACAGGCAGCCCGCCTGCCCGGTGTGGCCGGGATGCAATGCACTGCTGTCTGCAGGCGTTGATCTTTTTAGGGGAGTTATGTGCCTAAGGTTCCGCCGCCGACTTGCCAGCGATGAAATCCGACGGCTTTCAGACTGCACTCTGCCAGTGCTTTTTCCACCGTCTTGCTGTCATCTTTAGCGAATGGCTGAGCCAGCAGGACACCTTGTTCCACGAAGAAATTCTTCATCCGGCCATCGACGATCTTGTCAATGATGTTGTCCGGTTTGCCGGTGGCGCGGGCTTCGTCCGACAGGCGATTACGTTCCTCCTGCACCAGTGCTTCATCAACTTCTTCCGGACGTGTGACCGAGGGGCGCATCGCCGCGATGTGCATGGCGACATCCCTCAGAATACCGCCTCCTGTTTCGCCCTGAGCCTGAAACATGACGCCAGTCTTGCCATCGTGATGGATGTAACCACCGACAGGGCCGGCCACTCGCGCGACTCGATTCACCACGATCTTTTCGCGGATTTTGTTGACCAGTTCTTCATACTGCGTTTGCAGGCTGGCCCCGCCGTCCGGAGTCTGGGCCAGCAGTGCTTCCGGTGAGTCGGCTCCCGGGCCATTCAGCAGTTGACTGACCATGGCACTGCCAAATTCTGACAATGATTCGCCTGTCGCCACAGGAGGAGATTCGCACTGAATCTCAACCATCACCGCTTCGCTGCCATCTGCGGACTGCTGGAAAAAGATACGGCCCTCTTCGGTCGCGTTGTTGGCGCGTTTGTCCTGCACCTTTTTGAACTGAGCCTTCAGGACTTCAACCGCTTTTTCCATATCGCCCTCGGCCTCGACCAGCGCCTTTTTGCACTCCATCATGGGAAGGTCGGTGCGCTCGCGGAGCGCTTTGACGGATGCTGCAGTGATGTCTGCCATCTGACGGTCTCCCTGATAACTCAAGTGATGTGGTGATGTGGGACCGGTCCTCATCCCGCCGTTGTTGTCGGGACCTGACGGTCGAGCCCACGTTCAATGGCCGCGCTGCTGATTCGCAGACGTGCCTGATACGCAGACGGCAGGACTGGTCAACAACTCCCGGCCATCCGGCACTCGATGGTTCGTATCGGATTCCGGGCGCTAGGCGATCGTTGGCACCGCTTTTGGTTCATCGCCTGGATCGACCTTTTTAGGCTCTTCCGGTCGCATGGACTTGCCCTGTTTGATGGCATCGGTCAGTTGCTGAACGACCAGTCGAATTGATCGCAGGCTGTCGTCGTTGCCAGGGATCACGAGGTCGACCAGATCGGGGTCTGAGTCGGTGTCGATGAGCGACACGACTTTGATGCCCAGCAGACGAGCTTCGTGAACGGCGTTCTTTTCCTTACCTGGATCCACGACGACCAGACACTCCGGCAGCCGATTCATATCGCGCATCCCATTCAGGTTGCGGTAGATCTTGCGATATTCCCGCAACAGAGTGGACTGCATCTTTTTACTGTAGGTTCGGATCTCTCCGGATTCCCTCAGTGCTTCCAGTTCTTCGAGCCGTTTGAGTCGGCTGCGGACAGTCCGGAAGTTGGTCAGCGTGCCACCCAGCCAACGCTCCGTGCAGTACGGCATATTGATTTCGGTTGCCAATTCCTGAACCGAAGCCGAGGCCTGCCGCTTCGTGCCGACGAACAGAATGAGGCTGCCCTGTGCTGCGACGCGCATGAGATATTTCTTGGCGCGAATCAGTCCGCGAATCGTTTCCTTCAGATCAATAATGTGGATCTGGTTCCGGCGACCGTAAATGTACGGGCGCATCTTGGGGTTCCAGCGGCTGGATCGGTGACCATAGTGGACGCCCGCATCCAGAATCTCTTTCACGACAATCTCAGCCATCGCCGATCTCCTGTGTGCCACGATGTGACGTGGACAGAACAATTGTGTGAAGGTCGAACAGAATTCGACATTCAACACCTGCCAAAACTCGGGCGACAGATAAACCCGACCCCTTCCCCGACGAAAGCGGCGAAATACAAGTCGGGGAGGATATCGTCGGTGCGGCAGGCGGTCAAACCGCGTTTCCTGTTCTCTCACAAGGATTTCCGTGATTCCGTCCACTGGGGAAACGTCGTGGCCAGGCGGGCCAGGCGGGCCAGCGGTCGGCCCCTGTGAACAGGATTTCGCCAGGGGGGCGAGTGAGTACGCCGCAATCGTGACCTGAGACCGTTTTCGCAAAAAGATGTGGCTGATTTGTAACAGCCGGCATTGAGCAACGTTCCTGAAGGTGTGCTGGCACATTGCCGGCGACAGGGCAACTCGCTCTGAATGATCAAAAACCTCCTGTAAAGGAACGATAAGATGAGAACTCTTCGAAACATTGTGCTGATTGCTCTGGTCCTTGTTGGATCATGTCTGGCAACAGCAGAAGCCGGTCGCCGCGGCGGTCGCGGCGGTGGACATCATGGTGGTGGGCATCACGGCGGGCATCACGGCGGACATCATGGCGGACATCATGGCGGACATCATGGCGGCGGCCACTGGGGCGGACACCATGGTCACTGGGGTGGACATCACGGTCACTGGGGCGGTCACCACGGACATCACGGTCACTGGGGTGGTTACCGCCACTGGCGTCGATAAGACTGTCTGAGTGATTCAACTGTCACAGCAACCAGCACCCCGGCCACATCAGCCGGGGTGCTTTTTTACGTCCCGCTGAAATCGGTCGAACCGCGTTTCCTGTTCTCTCACATGGATTGACGTGATTCCGTGCACTGGGGAAACGTCGTGGCCAGGCGGGCCAGGCGGGCCAGCGGTCGGCCCCTGTGAACAGGATTTCGCCAGGGGGGCGAGTGAGTACGCCGCAATCGT
>JBDOMX010000536.1:0-1703 GCA_039831615.1 Planctomycetaceae bacterium | reverse complement strand
AGAACGCACAACGTCAGGAAGCACAACGTCAGGAAGCACAACGTCAGGAAGCACAACGTCAGGAAGCACAACGTCAGGAAGCACAACCGGTTGCCGTTTCGCAACAAGCAGCAGTCAATATGCCGCCGCCCGAAGCGACGGTGCATCAGGGGGGCAACGGCCATCTTCCGGTCACTCCGTCCGAGCAACACGCAGCACCCACGCAGGGAGCTGTCACCGGTTCGCGTCTCCGACCGACCGGCGAGGGTGATTCCTTAGTCGATATCCTGAGCGGAATGTACGAGGAACATGGCGTGGTCCCGCCGTTAGCCGAATCACCGGCCGGCGCTGTGGATCGTTTTTGGCGGGCACTTGCCGAGATGTTTGACCTCTCAGTCGCAGACCGGGAGAGTGTGATGGGGGCGGCCGATAGTGACGCTCTTGTACGTTTGCTCACCGGTGCCGGAGGGAAGGCTGAATGGCTCGATGCCACGCCTGCAGCCTCGCCCAAAGAGGTGCCCTCCGCTTCGCCATCACCTGCCGTTCCCGTTTCTCTCGACAGCGGTCAGGTCGCTACAGAGATTGAAGCGTTCCTGATCGATTTTGTGGTCGACCAGACCGGTTATCCTGAAGAAATTATTGAGTTGGATGTGGATCTGGAAGCAGATTTGGGAATCGACAGCATCCGCAAAGCGCAGATGATGGGCGAAGTGGGCCAGAAGTATGGCCTGGAAGCTGATCCGGAACTGAGTCTCGACGACTTCCCCACGCTACGACACCTGCTCGATTACATTGTGCCCCGCATTGCCGGCGGAAGCGATGAATCGGCAGATGATATGAATCCGCAGGTTCAGTCACAGGCCAAGACACTCCACTCACAAAGCAATGGTGACTATCTCGGTAACGGGCACGCCGACGTTGCTGCGGAGCCAATGACGTCCGCGGCATACCAGGCCGGATTAGAGATTGGACGTGCCCATTCGGATGCGATTCATCAGTGGAGTCGAAGTGTTACCCAGTCATCGATTAATCATTCAGTCGATTGCTTATTCGAAAGCGTGCTACAGGAAAAACTTGAGGGAATCGCCAAAGGCGCAGAGGTCGAAGTAGCCCTTCTTACGGCAGCGGTTTCAGATCCGACGCGAGTGGTCGGTAATTGTGATCTACTCTTGGATCTGCCGTCACCTGAGTCGAATGTGGCTGGTCGTGTTCGCGGATTTGCAATGTCCTTTACCCGACATATTCAAATGGACCACATTCGCTTTCACGAAAATAATTTAAGTGGCTGCCTTGTCACGGCAACTGGAATGCCCGGTGCCGTGGTGGGTTGGAACGATGCGGGGATCGTAGCGATTTTGGGTCCGTGCGCAACAGATGAAAGTCCGGTCAGCCCCGGAATGCCCGCCGGACAAGTGATTCAGCAGATTGCCCAGCGTTGCCGATCCTTTGACGATGTGCAGCAAACCATTGATCGTGGTGATCTCGAAAGACCACCGGCGGGGATGAGTGTGCTTGTCGCGGATCTTGCGAGCGGCGGCATCCGCGAGATTACCCCGCGCGGTGAAATCTACGATCGGGGAAACCAACTAGTGTGTCGCAATCGTATTTCTCCTTTGACTCGAATTCTCACCGATGGAGATTCTCAAAATACGGCCCATGCGCTTGCCGAAATTGCGAGCAATCATAGTGCGGCAGCGCTTTCGGCTGCTTGCAGTTGGTTGGCG
>JBDOMX010000135.1:0-1704 GCA_039831615.1 Planctomycetaceae bacterium | reverse complement strand
CGTCCGCCCTGATCCAGTTGAGCAGCAATCGATGCTGCCACGAATCCGATTCGAATCGCTGCCCACCTTCGTGATCGATTTGGGCCAGCGGTTTTTGGAGCATGAGACTGTTTGCTGGTGTCTCTGAATCGGTGCGGCCCGACAACTCGTCGTGATCGGATTCGAAGTCGTAACCGAACAGCGAGAGTCGGAATCCGCCTCGTCCCTGGAACGACCCGTGACATGCACGACCGTTACAACCAAGCTTGCCGAGCAGGGGCACCACATGGCGCTGGAAATCGGGCGCTTCATTCGACTCAGCCGTGAATCGCACGGTCGGTGAGTCCAAAACAGGTTCGCTGCCGGCGACCGGAGAGACGATCAACACGGCTGCCATGATGGGACCAAAAATTCTGATGCTTAATACCTCAGTCAGCATTCTCTGAGTCCTTTGAGGCTGGTGTTTCTGCGGCGGTTGGTTTCTTTGACCGTCGTTTTCCCCGGTGAATGGCTGCGCGTTTCTGCAGCCGTTCCCATTCTTCAGTCAATGCCTCTTCCCCGGATTCCCTGACGAGCTGCATGTCAAGCTGCTTGAGTCGCTCAGCGATCCGGTCACGTTCTTTCGTGAGACGTTCCAGGCGGGTTTGTTGTCTTTCACGAAGCAACTCCTGAATCCGTGTTTCCAGGTCCGGATCCTGAGACGAAATCCATTTGGCGGCCAACAGACGAATCCTGGAATCTGCTTTCCATTCCTTCAACTCCGTCGCAAATCTGATCGGCTGTGCGTCGCGGAATCGCTCCAGACGCTGCACAGTGCGGTGAAGCTCACGAATACCTCGTTTGAATCCGGCTGGTGAACTGTCACGCAGTTGATTCAACAGTGTTGCCAGTTCAGCATGATGTTCCTGGGAGAACTCCAATGCCGTGTCAACCTGTGCGGTGGTGAGTGACTTCGGCGCTTGTCTTTTGGTTTGCTCGGGACTGGTGGGCTCCGGGGTGCCCGGCCTCACCTGCGCGATGGCTGCACTCGTGAGCGCGAGTGCGACGACAAGTGCCAATGTTCGCACGTGTGTTTGCATGAGATCACTCCGAAGGCCCGTGTCCGATCAGTCAGGAATGCTGCCACGAATTCATCGCACTCCGGACATCTGCACAATTCCGCACTCTGTCACAAGAGTCCCTGAGACTCATCGCTCTCATCAGGCATGTCTGCCGGTTCCGTTTCGTCAATGACAATTCCCGACACTCCAGCCAGCATCCATTCCGGAACAACAAGCTTCCCTTCATCAGTGACATCTGTTTCATGTTCTTCCCGATCTTCCGTCGTGAGACCGGTGTCTACCCAGGCAGTTACGAGCATCGTTGCTTCACTGATTTCCGTCATATTGCCGGTTCTTGCCGGCTGAAGCATCGAAGAGGTTGAAAGAATGACGACCAACCCAACGCAGCAACACAAGGCTGCAAGGGTTGCCGCCACGCGGGAGACAACCGAGCCCGACGGGACATGATGCGGTCTGAGTGGTGCCATTCCGGCTGCATCAGCGGAACTCGCAATCGCCGTCAATAACAGGGATATTTCTGCCACAGCCTCGCACAGATCGCCATCTTCCAGCATCTTCTGTTCAAACGATTCTGTATCGTCCGCCGCCATCTCACCATGCACATACTGATATGCGAGCCACTGGCGGTCGTCTTCCTGTCGTTCGCCGCGCTGACCGAAGACGA
>JBDOMX010000614.1:0-1706 GCA_039831615.1 Planctomycetaceae bacterium | reverse complement strand
CCGCGACCCGCTACCGCCGCCGCTGCCGAAGTCACTCGGCAACAAACCCGAGTCGTTGAAGCCTCCGCCGTTGCTGGCATACCGACCGTTGCCGCCACGGCCGCCATGGCCGCCACCGCCGCCGTTCAGCGCGGCGCCCCCACATCCAGGGCCTGTACCCGCGCCATGGCCGCGATCGTCGGCATGAATCGTTCCGCCTTCGGCCACCAGCAGGCTGTTGACTTGCAGATCGAGTCCGATACCCGTGGCGCTCGGTTCGATGTCTCCACCACTTTCAACAGTAATCGAATCGAAAACCAAAGGTGGATTGCCAACGGAAAGGACACCGCCGCCAAGAACCGTCAGTGAGCATCCGTTGTCGGTGGAGGTCGAAAACCCATCGGCGGGTCCAAATTGCAGATTGCCACTCAGGAAATAATCGGCGCCGGATGTCAGTTTGAAATTCGCCTGGTCAACCGTGATCGTATTTCCCGCTCCGTGCATCACCGCTCCACCGTCGATGGTCACGACAATTCCGGAGTCGATCTGCATATCGATGGCGCCGCTATCCTGTTCGACCAGGCTGAACTTCGATTTCGCTCCGGTGACAGTCAGCGCACCGGACGGCTGATAGATGGTCTCTCCGGAAGATGAACCCACGATTGCCAACTGGTAATTCTCTTCCAGGGCCATGTCGTTGTTCACCGAGGCATCGAATGGGTGTTGGCTGGCTGTGAGTCCGGCAAAGGCCGTGAAAAAATCGGCATTGGTGAGCGTGCCGCCTTGCCCGGCCATGGTGGCCACAATGCGATGCGTATCGGCTTCGTTGTTGTCTGGCAGGCTGATGTTCGGACCGGAAAATCCAAGCTCCGCGAACGTCGCTGAGCCCTCCCCCTGTTCCTTGATGACGACGATGGTGTCTCCCACATCAAGCACTTGACTGTGAAAGTCAAACTGCCCGGTGTCTCCCAACCCACTGGTGTCGCCTTTGATCCCGTCAACATAAAGTGCGGCGCTGCCTCCGCCGGTCCCCAATTGGCCGGTCACAACGTACTCGGCCGGAACCACATTGATCGTGACGTGGTCGGTATCCGTCAAAGACGCGCCGTCCGTCGAGAACATGGTCAGGGTGTCCATGCCCATGAAGTCGGCACCAACTTGGTAAGTGAGTGTTTCCAGCGCAGCGTTGATGTCCGCTTGCGTGCCCCTGATGGTGAGGTCCGAGGATTCGTTACCCGTCAGGATGGCTTCACCGGGGTCAGTCACACGCAGGATGCCGATCGGGTTGACAGTCAGCTGGGTGGAGACCAGGTCCGCGTCGGCATCTTGCACCGAGAGCATGTTGTCGTCGGTGAAGGAGTAGAGGATGTCCTGTCTGGCGATGACGGACTCGGGGTAGGAATTGACTGGATTTGAGGACAGCATCACGCGTGCTTCGAGCAACTCGGCCGTCACATGACGGTGCGTCCGCAGACGCTGTGAAGCGGTCCGCTTCGGGCGGCGCGTTATCAGTTCTTGAAACAACTGAGCCACGGCCGAAGCGATGCCGGCATTCTGTGGTCGGATGCAGGGCGACTGGTGGGGGGAGGCCGTCCGGTTGCGACGGGAGTGAGATCGTCGTCCTCTGCGTTTTGTGGACATCGAGGAGGGTTCTCGGCTAATCAGAGTTGGGAGTTCAAGACATCAAAATTCTGCGAGATGAACACGCAGGACCAGAATGAAGTTCC
>JBDOMX010000565.1:0-1707 GCA_039831615.1 Planctomycetaceae bacterium | reverse complement strand
GGCTTTCTCCAGCCGGGTATTGGCGTCGGCGTCGGTCGTCAGCACCTGCAGTCGGGGCCCACAGCCAATGATGTGATTCGCCGCCGTGCGCAGGATTCCGCTGTACCAGGAGTTGTTGTCGAATTCGTAGCGTGATCGCTGTCGTACGAGAGCTCTGACGGCTGGCGACATGGCCGCACGGGCTGACAGACTGTCGGCGTTGGCCCAGTGCCGGCGGTTATGTGCCGTTGTCTTCGCCAGATCGAACGAGGCGCGGACGTTTGAAGTGCGGGGAAATGGTTGGCCGCGTTGATCGACAATCACAGAGGTCATGACGAACCTCCCGGAGGCACAATTTGAAGGATCATCCCTTTGAGGGTTTGTGCCGGAGACGCCGTGGCCGCTTTGGCCGCTTCGTGGCGTTCAACCTCGATCAGCTCTGTTGGAGAATGGCGCGTAACGGTCACGCCGTCGACGACGACGGTCTTTGGGTTCTGAGCGTATTCAGAGAGGTCCGACATTCCACAACCTGTGATTGGTAGTTATCCAATGACAGGTCAAGTGTCGTCGGTGTTCGAGGATCAGCAATGGGGTGTTTGCTACATGTAGCAATTGGCAAAAAGAACCCTCGACAGGCTTCTCAACATGCTGTGTGAATTCGTGCAGTGCGGCAGCGTCACAGGTCGACGACTCCAAAGAAGAACAGTGCAGCCGCTCGGGTCGGGGCGACACCTTTCGCTGATCCGATGACGGTCCCTTTTTCGCGAACGTTGCCGTCGTCCTCAATTCGACCGATGAAGGTGCCACGTTTACGCACATCGCCGTTGGATTTCACTCTGCCTTCCACCGTTCCCCGTTTTCTGATGGAACCATTCGATTCAATGCGACCAACGACGCTGCCCTTGATGCGTATGTCCCCATTCGTTTCAAAACGTCCCACGGTCGTCCCACGAATAACAATGGATCCGTTGTCCTGCACGCGACCGACGAAGGTGCCGCCTTTGGGCAGATCACCTGCCGCATGGACCGTTGCACCAAGGAAGAGCAGCAGCAACGCGCTGGCGATCAGGTTCAGTTTGTTGGCTTTCATCTTGTAGCTCACATGAGCTGCCTGTGGTCGGTTCGATGTCGCTGCGCCCGCACTCCAGCCGCGGCGGTCGCGGCTCCGCCATGCTCCCTTCGGGCCTGCGTTGCACGCTCCGCTCATCACTCGCCTCCGGCGCCGGACGGAATCAGGACCAAGCGGAAGCCCAGGAAGTTGTAGCGGTTGACCGGCGTGTGGAGGAAGCGGAACGCCGACCGGCAATACCTGGCGGGGAAGTTCCAGCTACCGCCCCGGAACACCCGGTACGAGCCAGTTGACGGACCCATCGGATGTCTCAAGGCACCACTCGGATAATCTGCATACCAATCCTGACACCACTCCCATACGTTCCCATGCATGTCATAAAGCCCCCAACCATTCGGACGTTTCTCTCCAACCGGATGTGTGGTCCCGTTCGAATTCTCACGAAACCACGCATACTCGCCCAGCTCGAATTCACTGTCACCGAAACTGTAAGCCGTCGTCGTCCCGGCACGACATGCGTACTCCCACTCCGCTTCCGTCGGCAAACGATACACCCAACCCGCCGACTTCTCCTCAGCCCTGGACGACAGCTTCCGGCAGAACTCAACGGCGTCATCCCAGCTTACTTGCTCAACGGGATTCCGGGCATCTTTGAACCT
>JBDOMX010001095.1:7287-29372 GCA_039831615.1 Planctomycetaceae bacterium | reverse complement strand
AAAACTGATCACCAGAAAATCCTACGGCTTCCGCACGCAGAATGCATACGAAACAGCCCTCTACCACAACCTTGCAGACCTACCCATGCCAAACTTTACCCACTGTTTCTTCTGAGGAGGCAAGAAATGGAAGCACCGGGTCACCGTGGCCGACAACGGACGGGAGGCCGTCGAATTGATGAAATCTCACCCATTCGATGTCGTCCTGATGGATATCCAAATGCCGGAAATGGATGGTTTCGAAGCGACCGCCGCCATACGGAAACTCGAATCGCACGGTGAACTCTTACGCCAGCCCACGCCCCATACTCCTATCATCGCGATGACCGCACACGCCATGAAAGGTGATCGTGAACGATGTTTGGAAAGCGGAATGGACGGTTATGCGTCCAAGCCAATTCGGGCCCAGGATCTCCTGGATGCGATCCAGCAGTTCTGCCACCCGGCCGACACGTCTCCACCGGCAGCACCCACGGAGTCCCCCACTCGCCCCGTCGCCCCGGACCGGGGACAGCAATGTCCATCGACTGATCTGATCGATTGGTCGATTGCCCTCCATTCGGTCGATGGAGATCCTGAATTACTGCGTTTGGTCGTCGAAGCATTTCTAAAGGAATGTCCGGTCCATTTGCAGGACCTCGGTGTTGCGATTGAGAGGCAGGAAGCAAAGAGTTCGTGCCGACTGGCCCATTTGATCAAGGGCGTCATGGGAACGCTCGGAAGTCCGCTCATCCAGAAGACGGCTCGGCAGGTCGAAGAACTCTGTCTGGAAGAACAGTTCGATCCGGCCGCAGAGCAGATGATCACACTCACGTCACAGTTGAATAAAATAACGGCTGCGCTGACAGACTTCTACAACGGCGATCTGCAACCATTTTGATCGATCACGTTGTTCGTCATCGTCGGCCCAGAGCCTTCCGGTACACATGCCGAACGCATTCGGTCATGTATTCATGCCGGAACTGATTCGTAAAGCGGCGACGGCCCTCTTCCCCGAGGCGATTTCGCAGCCGGGCATCCGACGCCAGTCGGATCATGGCGTCGGCGAGTGATTCCACGTTTCGCGCCGGGACCAGTAGCCCGGTTTCGCCGTCAATACAAACCTCCCGAGCACCATCGACATCGAAACTGACCACCGGTTTCCCGGCAATGAGACCTTGCGGCAGTACGCGGGCGAGGCCCTCCCAAACACTCGTGTGCGCCACCAAATCCGCCGCGTGAATGTAGTTCGTGACTTCAGCGGGCGGAACCAGGCCGGCAAAGACAAAACGATCCGTCAGCCCCAGCTTCGCGATGCGATTTTCGAAGTCCCTGCGCAGGATTCCGTCGCCAACCAACAGGAATTTCACGTTGGGCAGGACCGCCGCGATCTGTTTAGCGGCACTGATGAGATATTCGTGCCCTTTCAGATTGAAGAGTCGAGCGATTTTTACGGCCACGATGTCGTCTTGCGCAAGTCCCAGCCGGGCACGAACTGCCGTCCTCGACTCTGTCGGACTGAGGAATCGATCAACATCCATCCCGCTGTAAATTGTGGTGAATTTGGACGGCGTTCCGATTCCTGCGTCGAGGTACTGCTGAGTCATGGCGTCGCAAACGGTGATGAAATGCTGACACCAGTGATCCGCAACTCGTTCGGCAACTCGATACGCTCGATACAGGCTCCCTGGCTGGCCGTAGTGGAAGGAGGCTCCATGGATCGAGTGCACACAGGGGATTCCAAGTGCGTACGCTGCGCGGCGTCCGATGATGCCGGCTTTGGAACTGTGAGTATGCACAAGCTCCGGCCTGTACTCGCGCAACAGCCGCTTCACCGCGACATAGGCCCGTATATCTTTCACTGGACTGAGGTTTCGCTGGAGTTCCGGCAGGATGCGTACATCAAGCTGCAGCTGTTTTGCACGATCCACCAGAGTCCCCTCCGGCCCGGTTGCCGGGCCGGTCACCAAACAAACGACGTCGCCGTGGCGATGGTGCTGATCTTCAACATTGAACAGCGTGTTTTCCTGAGCACCGCCAATGATCAGACGGGTAATGACGTGGGCAACACGCATGGCAGATTTGATCGCAATCAGTCAGTCCGACGCCGGAGATTTGTTGGTCGAATCAAAATCAATCAGTGGAAACTACCTGTCGATTTGCGTAGAAACAGGGAAGTGCGGTGCAATCGCCAGTGAAACCATCAAAATGCGGAAGCAACGTCCGGCTCCGTCGTCCGACCAAGGCCGGACCGTTCCGATCTGACCAAACATACCGGAGAACGTCGAATGTATCGAATGTCTGCCCTGTTGTTGACGGCCCTGCTGTGTTCCTCCGCCTCTGCTGAGGAAGCCGGGGAGTGGAAATCAATCTTTGACGGCACGATGAATGGCTGGAAAGTCGGTGAAAACGCTGATTCCTGGGTCATTGAAGACAGCAAACTGGCTTGTAAAGGCCCCAAGGCACATTTGTTCTACGTCGGGGATGTCGAACCGTTTACCAATTTTGAATTCGAATGCGAAGTCATGACGACTCCCGGGAGCAATTCCGGAATCTACTTTCACACCGACTATCAGCCGCAGGACTGGCCCCGATGGGGCTACGAATGCCAGGTAAATATTACCCACGGAGATACGATTAAGTCCGGCAGCATCTATGGCATCGTGAAAGTGACAGATCCCCCCGCGAAGGACAACGAATGGTACACCACGAACATCCGTGTGGAAGGTCGACACGTGGTGATCAAGGTCAATGATCAGGTCGTCGTCGATTTCACCGAACCAAAGAACCAACCGGCATTTTCTGACCGATTTGATCGACGCCTCGGACGCGGCACCTTTGCTCTCCAGGCTCACGATCCCAAAAGTGTGGTGTATTACCGCGGTATCAAAGTGCGGCGTCTGCCGTAACAGACACTGAGTCGCCCGGCTTCGCTGAAGCCGGGAAAGGATTTGAACACAACCGTGGGACTGTTGGGATTACGATCGAAGGTTCCATTGGTTCCCTCACCCACGTTGTGCGGATTTCGCATTCGATCGGCGCAGGGTTTAAGGAGTTTCCATGCTGGTTCCGATGCAGCTGAGTCGAGTGATTGTTTCGGATATCAACGATCAGCGGGCCATTTACCTCAAAGAAGTTGACGGCTTCCGCGTCTTCCCGATTCTGATCGGCGATTTTGAAGCGGCGGTGATCAACCGCCGTTTGCTGGAAGAGTCGCCGTATCGCCCAATGACCCACGATTTACTGCATAATTGCGTGGCGATCCTTGGCGGTGTCATTCAGGAAGTTGTTGTCACGCGGATTGAAGACCACACCTACTACGCCGTCCTGCGAGTTGTTCAGGGCGACGAAATCCATGAGATCGACTGCCGTCCCAGCGACGCCGTCGCACTGGCCATTCACAATGATCCGGTGATACCGATTCTGGTTGACGACAGTGTGCTTGAGCAGGTGAGCTGATGCAATCCGCGGTCGTCGGTCACAACCACAGACACGCGTCAGGTATCCGACGCTTCAATCAGGATCAGACCGTCCATCGTCAACGCCTCCTTCTCAACTGGCCGTGCGCTGTTGCAGCAATCGTTTTCCGGATTTCGCTCTCATCCGGCGGAGTGAACGGTGACGACACGATTCCGGTGTGGAATTTGACGCAGGGGCAGCAGTTCACCGTGCGGTCCTCGACGCGTCGCATCACGGAACTTCAGGTCGGTGAGCATCGGCAGACGACCGACGTCGCAGATCACATGATTATTCACTACACGTTGTCCGGCTACGACCGGCGTGGTTTCGCCCATTTTGAGGCGAGGATCAAGTCGCTCGATCGCACCACGACCGACACCGCCGGCAGCGAGACGACTGACTCGCTCATTGTTGAAAAGGCGTTCAAAGATCCGACCGTCACGGTGGTGGTCGGTGATCACGGAAATGAGGTAAAAATAGTGGGAACTGAATCCGTGTTGCGTTCTGCTTTTCCTCAGGCAGACCGAGTTCTCAAAGAGATTTGCGGCCATGATGTTTTTCAATCGTGGTTCGATTTGCCATTTCGTATCCCTGTGAAGACCATCCCACCAACGGCTCGTCAGCCGGCTGCCCGCCAGCAGTCCCCGGACGACACCAACTCGGAACAGTCAGACACCGACACTGAGGATGCACTTCACTCACTCTCGAAATGGACACGCAGGCACGCCGTCTCCCTTGGTCTGCCCGGCACCGTACAATGTGATTGTGCCTGTTCGATCGACTCAATCAAAGACTTCGAGGCACAGTTCTCGCTGACCGGTACTGCTCGCTGGTTACCTCGCGAGTCCAGCGACGACGAGTCACTGGCGTTCAATGACTTTCAACTGACTGCATCAGATGTGTCGGGCACAGGCACGATTCTGATGGACCAACTGACCGGGTTGCCACAATCGATTCAGATGACGCAAAATCTGTCGCTGGAGGGGCAATCAATCGTGACATCGGGTGAAAAAACGTATGAGTTTCAATTCAAACAGTCATTGACGCAGACATCAATTGCGTCAGAATTCAAGATGCAGGAGCTGCATCGTGGTGTCCCGATCAGTCGCCAATAGATTCGTTAGAGCAGTTTTCGAAAAGTCGTGGCGGGTGATGGCTCGCGGGGGCAATGAAATATGGGCTCCTAAACCTCCCCCGGCCACAAATCAGCGTAATACGCTGTAGTGACAATCGGTGCGTCTCAGTTGATCATGCCCGCACCGCCATACTCCTTTGACATAGCACAGAGTTGTTCGATGCCACTCTTCGAGTATTCCTGTACTGACTGCGATTCTGAGTTTGAGTTGCTTGTTGCTGTCCGTGAGACGCCCGAGTGCCCAGGGTGTGGCTCAAAGAAGCTCGACAAGCTGATGAGCGTTGCTGCAGGCCGTGTGAAGAACGGTGCACGACTGCCGATCAGTCAGGGCTGCCCGCCACCTGAAGCCGGACCATGCAGCCCGCACTGCTGTCGCCTGCCGCAGTGACGGACAAATTGCAGATCATTGCCGGCCACGCAGACGATTTCCGCTGGCTCGTAATGAGCAACGATCAACCAGTGCTGGAGATCTGTGGGCTGCGAGTCGACGGCAACTCAATGGAACTGGTCAGTGTTCAGTTGACTGAAATGTCTTCCACAACGCTGCTGCGTGCAACTCACCTCGTGCTCACCGAGGCCATCGCTGCCGCCGCCGAACATCACCTGAATTGGATCCGCTGTCTCGTCGCGGAAGACAATCCAGCCATTTCGAGCATCAGTCTGGCCAGTCGTGGCTTTGAACGCAGGGATTCGCTGCAGGCCTGGAAGGATTCTCATCCGTCAGTACCGGAGACTGATCCGAGGATTGAACATCAGCGACTGACAACGTGTCTCAGGAGATACGGTAAAAAAGCAATCGAAGCGCTGGTGAAGAATTGCCTTGAAGACTCGCACGATTTGCGGTCCCTTGGTCCCGTGAATCCGCGTTGTCTGCTGTCCGCGTGGATGAGAAGACGGGGCGCAGAGATCCTATTGGCACGAAGCAACAATCAGATGGCTGGACTGGCAGTTGTGACACGCGACCCGGACGCAGATTTGATCACTCTCGAATACCTTGGCGTTGCCAGACCTTTTCGGCGTCAGGGCCACGCACGACGACTGCTGAAACAGGCGCGTGCCATGCAGAACACAGAGGACGGGCGATCAGAGGAGCATGTTTTTGTCGCCTATTGCGATCGAAATAATACACCGGCCATGCAGCTGTATCAGACCAGTGGATTTGTTCCGGGCGATACTCACACAATCTGGCAACTTGATCGCGACGTCGCACAGCGAATGAGACAAACAGGCGACCAGACACTGGAACCTGAGTCGGCCACCAGTCACAACCCGCAATAGTCGGTTCCCTCTGATGACTCGACTCGCCGATGAAGGATCGCCGCTTGCTCGTCCGCAACGAATGGTGCTATGACAGTCAGCCCGCAGTTTCAGGATTCTCAACCAAAACGATTTGCTCTGGACGTGGTGCAGAGGCTTCGGGACGCCGGTTTCGAAGCGGTCTGGGCTGGTGGTTGTGTGCGCGATGCCTTGCTGGGGATCGCACCCAAAGACTATGACGTTGCCACGTCGGCTCGCCCCATCGACGTTGTGCAGCTGTTCGGCGAACACAAAACTGTCTCCGTCGGTGCCAGTTTCGGTGTGATTGTTGTACTCGGCAGACGCAGATCCGACGGCCAGGTCGAAGTGGCAACTTTTCGGACTGACGGTGAGTATTCAGACGGGCGCCGGCCGGTCAGCATCCAGTTTTGTTCTGCTGAAGAAGATGCGGTGCGCCGCGACTTTACGATTAACGGGATCTTCTACGACCCGATCACCGACGTGGTCATCGACTATGTCGGTGGACAGAAAGACCTGCAGCGCCGTGTCGTGCGTGCGATCGGCACTCCGAAGGAGCGCTTCGAAGAAGACAAACTGAGAATGCTGCGGGCTACCCGTTTTGCTGCCCGATTTCAATTCTCGCTCGACGAATCGACAGCTGACGCCATCCGGGAACGAGCTGCGGATCTCCGAACCGTCAGCGTCGAACGAATCGCACAGGAACTGCGGCAAATGCTGGCCCATGCTTCCAGACATGTGGCGACCGATCTGCTGGTAGAAACCAAACTGTTTTCGGTGCTCCTGCCAGCAACGACTGAGGAAGCACGGAACACCGCCCGCAGCATCATGCCATTTCTGACCGAGCCCGCCTTCGAACCAGCGATGGCAGCATTGTTGCAGGAAAATATTGATTCCAATGCTGAACGTGCTCAGTCACGAACGGTCAGAATTGCTGCGATCTGCCGGGACTTCAAGCTGTCGAATCAGGAGATCTCCACGATCTGCTGGCTGTGCGATGGATTCGACAGGTGCAGCTCTCCTTCCAGCCTTCCTTTGCACACACTCAAACCGCTGCTGGCGGACCACCGGCGCACTCTGCTTCTGGATCTCATCAATGCCAGTGTTCGCGCCGGGCGACGGCCGGAGGCGGACATCGAGTTCCTTCGCGGATATCTGACGCACACCACGCCCGAGGCAATGAACCCGCCACCGCTCATCACCGGGTCCGATCTCAAATCTCTGGGAATGGGTGCCGGCCCGGCATTTAGTACCATTCTCCGGCAGATTCGCAATGAGCAGCTGGATGAAGTGATCAGCACGCGTGATGAAGCAATGTCTCGGGCCGAAGAGTTGAGATAGTGTCGACCAGGAGCCGTGCCTTCACCGATCGGCGGAGTGAGCCGCCAGCTTCCAGTGGGATCCTGTCCTGGATCTCGGTAGACTTCCGACTCCGCCAGCCACCATTCTGCTGCATTGCCTTTTTCGTGACGCGTCCATCCAGCCTGTTCGGCGTTATTCTGCTCGTCTCCGCGGCCCACGCCACAGTTCATTTGCTCGAACAATCAATCGCCAGTGTCGAGCAGGTGATTTCCACGGACTTTGGGCTGAATCTCCGCCAGTCCGGATCGCTCGGATTTGCGCTGCGGCTGCCATATGGAATTGGAGCGATCTTTGCCGGACTCATAGCTGACCGCTTCGGAGAGAAACGGATCCTGGTGTTGTACCTGATAGGGGCTGCACTGACGTGCTGCGGATTCTCCGCAGCAACGGACGCCAGTATAGTCTACATGCTGCTGATCGGATTGGGGACCTGTGCCAGCATGTATCACCCGGCGG
The DNA here is from genome assembly GCA_039831615.1 of Planctomycetaceae bacterium. Taxonomy (GTDB): domain Bacteria; phylum Planctomycetota; class Planctomycetia; order Planctomycetales; family Planctomycetaceae; genus S139-18. The sequence goes on along the minus strand of JBDOMX010001095.1, from coordinate 21,706 downwards.
GTCTGGCACTACTCGCCAATGCGACCACTCCAGCGACGCGACCTCGCGCTCTGGGGATTCACGGAATCTTCGGATCCCTGGGAATCGCATCGGCGCCGTTTATTGCCGGTCTCGTCCTCAGTCTCCGCGAAGGAGCATGGAAGGAATACTACCTGCTGCTGGGCGCGTTGAGTGCCGGACTGGGTGCGATCATGATCTGGAAACTCAATCCTGTCCGCGAGAAGACAGCAGACACGACACGGCTCCGCCCTCATGATGATCCGCACCAGTTTCAAATGATACCGTATTTGCTTTTGGTCAGTTCAGCAGCGATCAGTGGATTAATCTACGGAGGTGTGCTCCACTTTCTGCCGCGTTACCTCGAGGAATCGGGGGCGCTGCAGGGACTGGTGGGAAGTACCTCCGCATCGGCCGGCAATTTTGCGGCAGCGATGGCTCTGGCATGCGGAGCTGCCGGACAATGGACGGCCGGACGCCTGGCCATCGCCCGGGTCTTACCGGTGCAGCTCGCGATTGTCTATGCCTCCAACGCCCCGCTTCTCGTCTGGATGGCCTATGCCGACGGAACGTCTCGGCTGCTGGCCGCCGGCATCTGGGCATTTTTTCACTTCATGAACCAACCGCTGTACAACGCTTTGGTGGCCGAATTTATGTCGGTCGGGCGGCGCAGTTTTGGCTTCGGATTCAGTAACATGATGGGATTCGGTGTCGGAGCTCTTGGCCCCAAACTGGTCGCTCTGTACGACGGGGCTCCGCGAGGCTACACGGAAGGTTATCAGTCGATGGCAATCATCGGAGTCCTCGCGGGCTCAGTACCGCTGGCAATCCTGTCATCCCGAATCGCCGTCCGGGAAACAGAAGGGACACCGTGAAAATCCGACAGCTGACAGCATTCCACGTTCCCATTGGTTTGCGGAAGCCGGTACGACATGCGTCGCACGTTCGGTATCACAACGACACGTTGATGATCAGATGCGAGCTCTCAACCGGCCACGTCGGATGGGGCGAAGGATTGCCTCGAACGTATGTCACCGGAGAATCCATTGAAACTGTATGGCAGCATCTGCAGCAATCATCTTTCGCGCCCCTGGCCGACGAATTTCAGGACGCCCGTGAAGCTTCCGACATGTTTGATCAGTTCACGCTGGCGTCTGTTCCGGCCCCGGCCGGTGTCTCTCCTCGCGAATGTTTCGGGAATGCGGTTCGCTGTGGTCTGGAGATCGCCATACTCGATGCTGTCTGCCAGGCCGAGCAGCGAAGCATTGGAGACCTCATCGCATCATTGCCTGAAGCTGCTGCAGTCATCGAACGGCAGGACCAGGTCTTCTACAGCGGTGTCATTACGTCGATGACTCCTCGCCGGCAGTGGTTGTCCGCATGGAAGATGAGACTGTTCGGGTTCAGTATGGTGAAAGTCAAGGTTGGCACTGACGGCATCGACGACAGCGCCTGCCTGCGGCGGATCCGGAGGGTCGTCGGACCACAGGTCGACCTTCGCATTGACGCGAATGAAGCGTGGACATCGACTGAAGTGGTCTCCCGCATGCAGCGTCTTGTATCGTTTCAGCCGACCAGTCTGGAACAGCCGGTCCCCCACGAGCAGGTCGCTGATCTGGCAGACGTGCGACACAGCCTGTCGGTCCCGATCATGCTGGACGAATCATTGTGCTGTGAAGAAGATGGCGAACGAGCAATCGCTCAGAAAACATGCGATCTGTTTAACATCCGTTTGTCAAAATGTGGCGGTATTCGCAGCTCGGTTCGTTTGGCAGCCACGGCGAAGTCGAACGGTCTGGGCTACCAGCTGGGTTGTCAGGTGGGCGAAACCGGAATTCTCTCTGCGGCAGGACGACACTTTGCCTGCAATATCGGCGGGATACGATATCTTGAAGGCAGCTACGACAGGTTCCTGGTGCGAGAGACGCTGACCCGTGAGAATCTGACATTTGGCCGGAAAGGCCGAGCTCCCAGGCTGGCAGGTCCGGGGCTGGGAATCACGGTCGACGAACCTCGTATCCGGGCCATTGCCAAGCAAACGATGGAATTAATCTCTGATCATCTCGCTGAGGACCATCACCGAGCTCCATGAAAATCGCGCTCTTCATTCCCTGCTACGTTGACCAGTTCTACCCACAGGTGGGAATGGCAACTTTGACCATTCTGGAACACTTCGGAGTCGAAGTCGACTTTCCTTCGGAACAGACGTGTTGTGGCCAGCCGATGGCAAACTCCGGCTACACTGAGCAGACTCGGCCGCTGGCAAAACACTTCATCGATGTATTTGGCGGATACGACTATATCGTCGCGCCGTCCGGCAGCTGCGTCTCCATGGTGCGTCATCATTACTCACCGTTTTTTGACACCTCTGATACTCGTGCGGCATCCGTACGGAAATCCACAATGGAACTCAGTGAATTCCTCGTGAATATCCTGAAGGTGACCTCCCTGCCGGGAAAATTTTTTCACAAGGTTGGTATTCATCACAGTTGCCATGGATTGAGGGAATTGCGGTTGTCACCGTCGTCAGAAACCCGCACAGAACGTCCTGCCCTGCTGAAATCACTGCTGGAAACTCTGGATGGCATTTCGTTCGCCACGTTGCAACGGCCTGATGAGTGTTGTGGATTCGGCGGCACCTTCGCGGTCGCCGAGGAAGCGGTTTCCTGCATGATGGGGGAAGACCGGGTCCAGGATCATCTCCAGGCCGGAACCGAAGTTCTTACGGCTGGCGACATGTCGTGCCTGATGCATCTGGACGGCATCATCCGCCGGCAACAACATCCTCTCCGCGTGATGCACTTTGCCGAAGTCATCGCTGAGGCAATCCAGTCTGTCACGGATTCAGATACCGGCGTTCAGGAAGGGCGGCATTAAGATGGCTCATCCCGAACTGGCCCAAAAATTTGTCGCCAACAAAGATCGCGCTGCATGGCACGATCGAGCGCTGTGGTTTGTTCGTGAAAAACGCGATCGTCAGGCCAGTGATGTTCCGGAATGGGAAGAGCTCCGCGAAATCGCATCCGCTGTCAAACAGCATACGATGTCACGGCTCCCCGACTACCTGGAAGAATTTGAACAGAACGCCCGGGCATTGGGCGTTCACGTCCACTGGGCAGTCGACGGCGACGAACACAACCGCATTGTTCACTCAATCCTGCAACAGCATCGCGTGCGGCGGCTGGTCAAAAGCAAGTCAATGTTGACAGAAGAATGCCATCTCAACCCGTACCTCGAAGAACGTGGGATCACGGTCATCGACACCGATCTGGGTGAGCGGATCGTTCAACTCAGAAAAGAATCGCCCAGTCATATCGTACTGCCGGCGATTCACATCAGGAAGGAAGAAGTCGGGGAATGTTTTCATGAGCATCTGGGAACTAAAAAGGGAGCCTCGGACCCGCACTACCTGACCGAGGCCGCTCGACATCACCTTCGCGAACAGTTCCTGACTGCCGACGCCGGAATTACCGGAGTCAATTTTGCAATCGCGGAAACGGGCGGCTTCGTCGTGTGCACCAATGAAGGAAACGCAGACCTGGGCGTTTCCCTGCCGAAGCTGCATATCGCGTGCATGGGGATCGAAAAACTGGTGCCGCGCACGAGAGATCTGGGAGTCTTCCTGCGATTGTTAGCGCGATCCGCGACAGGACAACCCATCACGACGTACTCTTCCCATTTCCATGGCCCACGTGATGGCTGCGAATTACATCTGGTGCTGGTGGACAACGGACGCAGTCGTATCCTGAAGTCACCTGAGTTCCGCCGCAGCCTCAATTGCATCCGCTGCGGGGCGTGCATGAATACGTGTCCGGTCTATCGTCGTTCGGGAGGCCACAGCTATGAATCGACCGTGCCTGGGCCAATCGGATCGATCCTGGCTCCAATCCGCGAACCGGAAAAACACAAAACACTGCCATTCGCCTGCAGCCTGTGTGGATCCTGCACCGACGTGTGTCCGGTTAAAATAGATCTGCATCATCAACTTTACGCGATGCGAAGTTTTCTGGACGAAAAACAGCAGCTGGGCGGTGTCAAAAAAATGACCATGCAGCTGGTCTCGAGTGTTCTCAAACGCCCGTGGCTGTACCGTCTGGCCGGTCGCTTCGCAAGATTCGGCCTCAGCTGGCTCCCGCGCATGCTGATCTACAATCCACTGAATGGGTGGGGACGGCAGCGAGAACTGCCGCCTGCTCCCCGACAGTCATTTCGTCAGTTGTTCGAAGAGCGACAACGGAAGGACCAATCGTAATGCCAACATCGTCGCGCAACGCGATCCTGGCAGAACTCAGAACCGCTCTCCCCGAATCGTCTCCTCTTCCGGAACTGCCGGCCAGCGGGCCATGGCAGACATTCCATGATCCTCTCACTCAATTCTCCGAACTTGTGGCGGCAGTGGGTGGATCCTGCCGGCGGGTGAGCACGGTCAGGGACGCGCACGAGGCACTGCTGGAAATCGAAACGTGGGCATCAGCCGTTGTGAAGTGTTCACTGGTATCCGGCGTCGGTCATTCGACACTCGACGTGAATGCCATTGACGACCCACATCAGCTGGAGGCAATCGATTTCGCGGTCCTGCCGGGCCAGTTTGGCGTCGCCGAAAATGGAGCGATCTGGGTCACCGACGATGGCATCCCGCACCGCGTCTTGTTTTTCCTGCCTCAGCATCTGTCAATCGTCATCCCGTCAAATCAGATCGTGCACAACATGCACGAAGCGTGTGCACGGATTGAACCGCAAAAGCATGCTTTCGCTGGATTCATCTCTGGACCATCAAAAACCGCCGACATCGAACAATCGCTGGTGATTGGAGCACACGGAGCACGTTCCCTGACAGTGCTGGTTGTTGATGAACTGTGATCTGTCGGTCGCAGGAAAAAGAAACCCGACCGGTTCAGCAGGCCGGGCCTCAGACCATTCAGTCATTCAACTCCAGGTTCCAGTAAGCGTCGCTGATGAACTTCGACCAGCTTTCCAGCCGGATCGTATGGCGAGCATATGCCGGACTCCAGATCGGTCGGCGGGGCCGTCGCCGCAATGGCATGGCTGCCTTTTCCGGAGTCCGATTACCTTTCCGATGATTGCATTCCACACATGCCAATACGCAATTGGACCAGTTCGATGTGCCTCCCTGAGCGCGGGGCAGGACATGATCAATCGTCAGTTCTTCACTGCCCGGACGACATCCACAGTATTGGCACATAAATGCATCACGTTTAAAGACATTGCGACGACTGAAGGCGACAACATTGTTTGGCGTCTTGTTGTAGTGCGTCAACGTGACAACCTCAGGCACCCTCAGTCGCAACCACTGCGTCTGGATGACGGGTTCGTCATCTGCCGGCTGCAGTTCGGCCCATTCGTTCCAGCTATGCTGCAAAAAACTATCGGGATCGACGATGCGCGCTGACTCGTTCCAGACTTTAACCAGCGTTCGCGCGACCGTGGAAACTCCCACAGGCTGCCAACTCCGATTCAGAACAAGAGTCGGACGATTAAGTGACGAAGTGAACACGTACCCTCTTCCTCTTCCCGCGGCCGGTGATTCCAATTGCCAGTCCACGATGCGGTCTCCATCAACCACACCAGAGCACCTGCAGTCAACGGACTGACCGGACACCAACAGTGACCGAGATCCCCTGCGACTGAACAATACCGTATCGGGTGCCGCAACGAGTTACGAGGCCAAAGCAACGTCAATCCGGCCGCCAAACCATTCGAATCTGCCGGAAATGGCTCAGGACATTCGTTGCTTCCGCGTCTCAGAAACCTGCGTCCCGTTCTTCGTGCACTGAGGCATCGCTCATGAAAGAATGTTGAATTTCCGACGTCACGCTGCCTGATCATTCGGACACATTGACCTTACGTCAGGTTCATCGACTGCGGACGCCCTGAGTGGTCGTCAAGCCATGCTCATCCAGTGACTGCGGTCCGGTCAACGCCCCGGCCTGTTCCGTTATTGTGCCTCAACAGACGTCGTCGCGCGGATGGTCAACGGACCTAACCAACGGCTGCTCGTCGCATTCGATCCCGCACGCATCTGTCACACAACTCGGCGAGTGACAATTCTAACGCCGCCGCCGACAACGGGACGAGACTGTGAGATGTCATACCGGGAATGGTATTAATCTCCAGCACATGAGCCCGACTGGCATCATCAATCCGAAAGTCTACTCGCAAAATGCCTTTGGCTCCGCACGCTTCGCAGGCCTGCGCGGCAACTGTATTCAGATTCGCCGGCAGATCGGGGGCAGGGACCCGATATCGCGTCCGGTTGTTTTCATATTTGTTGTGGTAATCGTACCAACCATCCTCAACGATAATTTCGACGGCCGGAAACACGTTGCCTTCAATCACCGGAACACTCACCTCACGACCGGCAACATACGACTCCACAACAATGTCTGAACAGAAGGCCAGGGCAGCATCGAGTGCCGGAATCCATTCGTCACTGCAACGCACGATTGATATTCCGATGCTGGAACCCTGGCGTGCGGGCTTGACGACAACAGGAAACCGGCCGGGTGGTGACACATCGTTCCTGCTGATCGTCACTCCAGGCGGCACACGAATCCCGTGTTCAAGCAGTCGTTTTCGTGTCCGTGATTTATCGAACGTCAGTGCGCTGCCGGCAATCGAACAGCCAACCCATGGAAGACCGATCGCCGCCAACTGCTGGTGCAGCGCCCCGTCCTCTCCGCCGGTCCCATGCAGCATCGGAAATGCGACGTCCCAGTCCGTCGGCTCCAGTTCCGTTGCCGGCGTCTCGGCTGGATCCCATGTTCCGACAGTGTGTCCAGCATCGCAGAGCGCGCCCGCAACAGCCCGACCACTCTTCAGACTGACTGCCCGTTCGGATGACCGGCCCCCGAAAATGACGAGGACTCGAAACGTCTCTGCCTGCGGCACATTGTCGCTGAGCAGTCTGTCCGATTTCCTTATGACCAGCGGCAGATTTCCAGCTCCAGATCGACACCAAATTTTTCAGAAACCGCAGACTGAATTCGTGAGATCAGCTGATCAACGTGCTGACACGTTGCCCCTTTCTCCGTCACGATAAAGTTCGCATGCCGATCACTGATGCGGGCCTGACCGGAGGCCATGCCTTTCAGTCCGCACTGTTCAATCAATGCTCCCGCGCTCAGCCCACGAGGGTTTCGAAAAACACAACCCGCCGACTGGTCGACCAGCGGCTGCGTAGCGCGTTTCATAATCCAGTTTTTTCGCATCCGACGCGTCAACTCGTCGGACGGATCCGGTTTCAGCTGGAAAGTGGCGGAAAGGACGAGAACGTCGTCCAGGCTGCAGCGGCGATATGAGAACGACAATTCATCACCGGAGCGTTCCACGACATTCCCTTCACGATTCAGGACAGATACCGACTGAATCAGTTCACCGATATCACCGTGTCGACCGCCCGCGTTCCCCAGAACTGCTCCGCCAACGGTGCCGGGGATCCCCACCAGAGCTTCCATGCCCGCCAGCTGAGCTCGGACCGATTCAGAAACAGCATGAGAAAGCAGGGTTCCGCCACCGGCCGTGAGCCGCGTGTCATCCACACTCACGTCACTCAGCAGTGGATCTGCAATGCGAATGACTGCCCCCCGGACGCCGCTGTCCGACACCAGCAGGTTGGACCCGCCCCCGAGAATCCGGATCGGAATGTCTTCGGACAGACAGAACCGTGCCACCTGCAGCAACTGGTCTTCTGTCTCAGGAATCAGCAGGAATTCTGCCCGACCGCCCAACTGCAACCAGGTATAGGGCGCAAGCGATTCGTCACGCTGGAGAATACTGCTGAAATCGTCGATGGAGTTCGTCATGAATCCGATGCGCTGTTCCGGCACCCATGGTGACAAAAACGTCCTCTGGCTGGCCGGTATTTTCCACGATTGAAACAGCCGTACTCACTCCATCAGCAAATACGGCGGGAGTCCCCCTGTCGCTGATTGTAGCAGCCAGGTCCTGACTGATTCGATGGCAGGTTGCCACCGAAACCTGTTCTCGTGCCGGAAAAACCGGCAGCACGGTGAGTTCGTCTGCTAACAACAATGCCCCAATAAACTGATCCCGGCATCGCCGCAGTCGACCCACCTGGTGCGGTTCGAAAACCACTCGAATCCGACGACCGGGAAACTGCTGCCGAACTGCCTGAAGTGTCGTTGTAACGGCGGTGGGATGATGTGCATAGTCATCCAGCATCTGCATTCCTCGGTAATCTCCACGGTATTCCATCCGTCGCTTGAGTCCAGGAAACGTGGTCAGAGCTTGTTGAACTGCGATCGCCGACATTCCCATCTGGCTGGCCGCCGCGACCGCTCCCAGCAGGTTGTCTGCATTGTGCTGACCGACGATCGGCGCACGGATATCGGCGAATTCCCGGCCTCCGTGTCGAATTCTGAGCGTCATTTCTCCCAAACTCAAATCCACAATCCGTCCTGACCAGTCAGCGGACGATGGATCCCGCAGCGTCCAGCGAACTGTCGTCACACCGGCTTCTGCCGTCACTGCCGTGCTTCGAGGACATGCGGCATTGACAAACGCCATGCCATCGGTCGGTAGTTTGTTCAAAAACTGCCGATATGCCGCATCCTCAGCCGCTGCAGTGTTGAAACAGTCGAAATGATCACCATCGATTCCGGTCAGGACAACGTAGTGCGGATCCAGCTGGAGAAAAGAACGCTCAAATTCGCAGGCTTCGACCACCGCGACGCGGCCGCGTCCATAGTGCCCGCCCTGATTCGCAAACCGGGATTGAATGCCACCTCCGGAATTAAGTTGAGCACCAAAGAACACACCCGCGTCCACCCCGGCGCTGTTGAGCATCCAGGCAAGCAGACTGGATGTTGTACTCTTTCCGTGCGTCCCGGCGACGCAGATCTGCGATCGGTCAGCGAAAACCGCGTCCACCGCTGCGTGCAGTGACAATACCGGAATCATTCGATCGACCGCCCATCTTCGCAGTGGGGCCGATACGGGGATTGCCGGCGAACAGATGCAGACGTCGATGTTCACAGCAGGTGTTAAGCCCAACCATGATACCATCCCCACATTGACGGCGAGCGGGTCCACGTGAGGGCCGTTCAGCGATTCCTGACCGTTGCCACAGGCACGATCTGATCCGTAGATTGTGTGCCCCGACTGGTGCAGAATCTCCACGAGTGCCCGCATGCCAACACCTGCAACTCCCAGCAAAAGACAGCGCTGTGGAATCGACCAATCGACTTGTCGAGACTCAGAATCGGACATTCAGCGGTCAATCCAGTTGTCAACGACAGGCGCTCGTCCAGCTCCGCGGTTGTACACAAGGCGGAAGAATACTCCAGCCCAGGCATTTCCAGCAAGTACGGTCCGGGTATCACTACATCGCAGATCACACCCCGGAATTCTCGCGAAGATTCGAGTCTCCGCGTCTGTGTCATGTCGTGTGGATCACGGCAGAGCCAACGGGACACGAGTCGCAGAGCCAGGACTCAATTCAGACGACATATGCAGTTCCCACGACCGATGGATGGGCAGCTCGGTAAAAAAAGGGGGATTGATTGCAGATTCGCCGCTGTGGTATCGTTCCTGGTGGACCCGATTTCACCTGGAGATCCCATGGTCCTGGTCCGCAAACTACGATTTAGCGGTGCGTAGCGTCAACGGCCTGAATACCAGCACATCTGCGTTCGCCGAAGAGGTCCAGTATGGTTACCACTCTCGCCCAACCGGTTGCTCAGGAAATTGCGGGCCTGGAACCGGAGTCGTTGGCTCGTGTTTACGTCATTGACGATGAGATTCAGGTGCTGGAGATCGTCGAAATCCAGTTGAAGGCAGCTGGATTCGATGTACTGACGTTTTCTTCGCCGGAGCTCTTTCTGCAACAGCTTCCCGGTCTGGCGCCTGGCGTCGTGCTGTCCGACCAGCGAATGCCGTGCATTGACGGACTGGAAGTGCAACGTCGACTGCGTCAGCGTCCGAATGACTTCAAGTTGATCCTGCTGTCAGGTTTTCCTGAAACACGGGTGGTTGTCGAGGCCATGCGACAGGGAGCTGTCAATGTCCTGGACAAGCCATACGAAAAAGAAGAAATGTTGATGTCGTTGCGCACGGCGTTTTCGGCATTACGACGATCCATGGTGGAGGACACTCGCCTGCCTGAGAGGCTGCCGGACGGTCGTCTTTACCTGGAAACACTGTCTCAACGCGAACGCGGAGTCATCGATTTGATTTACAGGGGTGAAACCAATAAGTCCATCGGCATCACGCTTGGGATCAGTGTCAAAACAGTCGAGAAACATCGCGGGAAAGCCATGCGGAAGATGCAAGCCAGTTGTCTGGCAGATCTGATTCGCCTGATCGATCGTGAACTCCCGGAAATGGACAGATAGATAGAGCGACAATCGGTCTGCTGTTCCCGCCCAGACATTGATTGGGCCGCTTGCCCGCGAGATGGAGCACAATGACCATACGAAAAAAATGCAGCCGGAATCAGTTGCTCTTATAGTCACGGTGACAGCGCTGACAGGTGTCGGTCATTCGTGACCGGTTGAGCTCGAATGCATTGAAGTCTCCGGCTTCCACAGCAGCCCGCATGGCCTGTCCCTGTTCCGCAACGTCCCGGGCATATTCATTGAAATCGGGATCGTCAGCGAAACCATACGATGCCGTTGTCACCGCTTTCACCAGTCCGGAAAGAAGTGCTGCTTCGTGCAGCACCAGGTCCCGCCCCTGCTGAGACTCGAACGAAGACTCATTGACCTCTGTCTGTAACCTTTGTTCTGCGGTTCTCATGCGCATCATCACCAGTCGCATTTCAGCGACATCTGACAACGATGATTTCGGATCCGGTTTCGGCAGACCCGCGGGACGGGACCGGTTCAGTGTGTCGTTCAGATTATCGAAAAGCCTCAGCAATCGCCGCTGATCTTTGAGCCCACGCTGCAACGGATCTGCATTCATACTCGCCGCCAAATCACGAATGTAGGCTGCGTCTTCCTTCCATGACACCTCTTCAGAATGCTCGATCGCGATCGCCGCCATTACGGCGATCATGGCGGCACTCACCGGAATCATCGTGACTGACGAGTTGTAGTTACCGACCGAACGCAGTTTCTGGTTCAGGAAATTGCGATTGAATTTGACTTCAGCTTCCAGAACCTCTGCCGGCAGCAGGGACGCCCAGCCGATGCCCGACGGCAGCTCGGGTGTCGGGGCCACAGGATCAGCTTTCGGAACGGCCCCCAGAGCGCCCGGATCCCGCGCGGTCTCTGGCTTGCTTTTGTGGTTACGTCCTACGATCTGGTCATCGGTAGCCACGGCAAGAGGGTGATCGAAGAAGACATCGTATGGCACTTTCCCAATATGCCGACGTCCCTCGAAATCTACCCACACTTCATCCGCACCACGGTTCACTTCCGCCAGCGATGCTCCATCAACCGGTCCAGACCCTGCAGCTCCGGACACCGACTCTGTTGATGCTGTGGCGGCCGAATGATCGCCGAGTGTGTTTGCCGTTTCACCTCCTCCGCACCCACACAGGACACAGAGGATCGGCAGAGCGGACAATCGGAGCAGTCGCTTCGGCAAACGCGAATCCACGAATCATCCTTCCCTGACGTGGCAACGCCTACGCAAGAAAATCATCTGTGAGTGGTTCGTCATAGGCATCATGCAGCGCCTTTGAAACTGTTACGACCAGTTCCTGCCCGCGCACCGGTTTCTGTAGAACTGTGTGAACATTTACTTCAGACGCGTCGCGACGCAAATCATCGCTGTCATCGGAAGTAATCAGAATGCACGGCCGGACCGCATTCATGTCCTTGAGAACCCGAATTGTGTCGAGACCTGTCATATGATGCATGTGCATGTCCAGCAACACGATGTCGATCTGGCACTCCTGGACGTAGTCCACAGCTTCTTCACCGCAACTCACCTCACAGATTTCAAACGAAAAACGACGCTCCAGCACTTCGCGCAGGGTCTTTCGGAACGACAAATCATCGTCCGCTATGAAAAATGTGAATTCTGTACATGAGTCGGTCATCACGATCCAGTTTACCTCACGTTTGAGGCATTCGACGGACCCCAATCCGCCAAATCTCCCCGCTTATTCTGCTGAATCTACCTCCGGGATGCCAGTCTAATCCGCCCTCCCGGCGTGCTCGGACGGCAGTCGAGGGACACCGTCAGAGGGAACGCTCCGGCGAATACGGGAGTTCACAACCCATCCGCATCGAATTATTCTCCGCTATCAGCCCCGGTCGTCACAGGCCTTTCGTCGTCAATCCACAATTCGCAGCCAGGCGACGACGTCGCAGAGATCCCTGGGGAACGCCCCTGCAGGACGGCGTCGAGCGCATTCCTGAGGTATCTTTGACGAGGCGCGTTCAAAGCATATCCGAACCCGTACTGATCATCGACAGCACCGCGATAGACCAGTTTCCTGTGGCTGTCCAGCACAAACGCTTCGGTCGTTGTTTTGGCGGCAAGAGCACGGATGATTGCATGATTGGTGTCGCGCACGTATGAAGCTGTGAACCCATGAGTCTTCACAGCCTTCTGAATTCGCGTTAGTTTTTCAGCCTTGTTGGGGTTCACAAAAAGAAACTGCACTCCTTTTTCATGATAGTCCTTCTCCAGTTTGGCCAGTGACGGAGCATACCGCTGGCAAAGCGGACACCCGGTTCCAGTGATGAGAATGACCAGGGGACTCTTCTCGCTCAGGTCGCTCAACCGACCAACAGCGCCGTTCAAATCTGTGAATTCCAGATCCGGAATCTGACTGCCAATCCCGTGGTCTGTCCCCCTGAGCACTCTGGGTGCTTCTCGAATCGGGGGCTTTGCTGCGAATGAGCCATCGTTGATCAGGGTGATCGCGCACAGAAAGCCGACCGCCGCAAATGGGTTCACGAGTACGTTCATTGAGCGGACACTTACAAGAACCTTTGGGGTCATACGTCCATGACGATTTCAACATCTCTTGGCAAAACAGGGGGCTCCGAACAGAACGAAATCCCCATGTATAAGGTCAGCGAGACGAGTAACGCGACTGCTCCGCCGTTGAGGCCCCACGGCAGACGAATTCCGTTTTGCTCACAAACGAGGACCGCAATGTTAACGCCCAACGCGGCGATGATGGAAGAATTGGCTGCCAGGGCCGTGCCGCGTTTCCAATTCAACCCAATGGCCACTGCCGGCACAAGGGTGGACGCAAAAATGCCCCAGCCATATGCCCCCAGCAGGGCGATCAGCGAGATCCCGGACTTTAGCGCAAAAACAGACGCCGCGACCGCCAGCACAACGGTCGCGATGCGTGCCCACAGCAGTTCATTTTTCAACGGCCGACCGAGAATGGACTTTGGCAGATCATGGACAATGGCTGCAGTCCCCACGCTGAGGAAGCCATCGGCCGTGGACATGATGGCAGCAAACAGGCCGGCGAATACGACGCCTGCCAGAAGTGGATGTGCATATGTCTGCAGGAACGCGGTGGCAGCCTGTCCTGAATTCTCGAGCTCTGGATGACGCCCCTGTAAGACGAGCGTACGCATTGCCAGCCCAATACTCAGCCACAACAGTGCCGAAACGGCGTACCCCACCATCGATACTGGCAGAATCCTGCGAGCATCCCGGACATGACGATTCATCATGATCTTGGTGATCACCTGCGGCTGACCGGCGCCTCCAAGTGCAAACAGGAAGTACCATGACAGACAGCCGATCATGCCAAGTGTCCCCCAGGGCCCCATGGCTTCCGGATCATCCGCCATGATCGTTTGCGACATTTTGGTGAATCCGCCATCCACCGTGGTCGCGGCGGTGAGAAAAATGAGCACGGCAGCGACAATCATGATCGCTCCCTGAAACACGTCGGTGTATACGGAGGCGATGATGCCTCCCGTCACGCAATAAAACACCAGTACCAGGCAGCCAATGGCAATCGTGGCCTCCATCGTCACAGCGGCCTGGGAGCGATCAAGCAGCAGTTTTTGCAACAGGTCATTCTCCTGAATGACCTGCATCAGCAGCGTGTTCTCTTCGATGATACTCTTGAGAACGATTGCCATCGCCTTCATTTGCGACGCAAGGTAGCCGACGACTCCTCCCAGTATCGCAATCGATGCCAGCAATCGAGTCGTCTCACTTCCGTATCGTACTGCGATCACGTCGGGCAGTGATAAGGGCTCATGGACTTCAGCAAACAACCTCAGCCGCTTTCCCAGCAGGAAAAACGAAATCGCGTACCCCATCGTCACGCAAACGACCATCCAGATGGAGCTCATGCCCATCTTGTAGACGAGTTCCGGACCACCAACGAACCCAAACCCGCTCAGTGTGCTCGAAAACACGGCCATCGAGGTGACGAAGGCACCCAGATGGCGGCCCGCCATGAAGAAGTCCCCGGAATTCCTGGTGCGACGCATCGCCCACAGCCCCA
>JBDOMX010001095.1:0-7277 GCA_039831615.1 Planctomycetaceae bacterium | reverse complement strand
ATATAGATCGATACACAGGCTATGACGATTTCCTGACGATACTCTTCCATCAATCTGCCGTCTCCGTCTGTGCCACACGCCGCTGCTCAGCCAGTTCAACGATTCGCTGGAGGTCGTCGGATTGCAGGACCCAGCGATCAAAATGCAGGACGTAGTAGATGGTGAAGACAATTGGCACACCGCCCACACCATAGACCATGATGGCCGTTGGAAGCGGCAACCCGAAGACGATGTCCCGGGCGCCGCCCTCAGCATAAAATGAATCCACAACGGCAAGGGCGATGAAAGTGGCGGCATACAATAGACCACCGGTCATGAACCAGACCAGCATTTGCCCGCGTCGCCGATTCCCAAGCAGCAAAATGACAACGAAAAATGTCGCCTGCAGCAGGGCAAAGGCCAGCCCAAGCCAACGCACTTCCGCGAGTCGATCCGATCCGATGTTGCCCTGATACATTGTCGCTGGAAACCGCGCGTGCGCTACGCCGTGACCGCCGGTCGGTTCGACGACGAAAAACAGGAGTCCAACACAGACGCACATCCCTGTGAGGCAAATCATCAGCACCACAGGCGCGGCTGAATACCGTTCATCGCTCATTCGTCGCTTTCTGGCGAGACCCCACGAACGGCAGAACATGACCGCACGCAGGACGTGCTGTGCATCGCCGCCTGCAAAGGATCATGGATTTCGCGGGACCACGAATTCAACGTAGCCCAGATGCATTTCTTCAAACGTCTGATCGCCCCATTCGACGTCCTGCGTCGGGTCCGGATTGGCAGGATTATTCTCGCTGTTGTCGTACCATGCCGTGTACTTCACAGTGCTGCCGGCTGGAACCGTTCGAGGTTCCCTGTACCGATAGAACAGCTGCCAGTTGAAGTCGTAGCGTGGCACATCCAGCAGAAGTTCAGAGTCACCCGACCGTGAGACGACTTCATAGCGAGCCGCGGTGCCACGCAGATGCGAATGCGGCAAATAACCGAGCACTCGAACATCACGGGGCCAGCGGACTTTCGCTGTGATCTCGTAATTTTCAGCACCAGCCGGAATCGTGAAATCTGTATTGGCCACACTGGTTGTCCGTACTTCGAACTCAGGAGCCTTGCTGGCCCGGCGAACAGCGATTTGGGTTCTGTCCACAACCGCCTCGCCGGTCGGTGTGTAATGCATGCTGAGAAGAATTTTTGAGTCCTTAGGCAGCTTTCTTGCGTAGCCTTCAGGATAAACCTGGGCACCGCTGCCCGGCGCATAGACACCCCAGTAATTGATCCCGTTCACCTTCCGCGGATCTTGACCTGGTGGCACGACGAACGCCAAAACGTGGTGAACGGCCTGCGGGGCGCTCGGACGAATTTCTATTCCGTCTATCCAGCGATCCTGGCTTTCTTTGGTGTCAATCAGAATATACTCGTAAGGCATCACTCCAGTGGCTTTGACATGGACAGCTGGCGCCTCGTAAATCGAATCCGCATCAATCTGCCACCCCGCCGAAAACTCCAGGGGTTCAGGAGCGTCTTCCGCATTGCCCTCCGGACGCCCGGCTCTGATCCACGCCGCAAGTGTTTCCTTTTCTGAGATTGTGAGAACACGTTCGTTGGCCCAGGGCGACCGCTGGCCGTCCGACACCTCGGCAGCGTACCACGGAGGCATGGTCCCCCGACGTATGACTTCCTGAATCATGGGAGCATTCGCTTCAACTTCCTCAAACGACTCCAGTGAAAACGGCGCCACACCGTCGTTGCGATGACACTGAATGCAGTGCTTTTGCATCAGTCGGGATACATCTCCGTGGTAACTCACGGACCCAGCGGAATCAGCTGCGCTCACAACCGAACCCACCATCACAGCCCATACGCTGAAGAACGGCAGGGACCGGAAGACACACATCAGCGAAGTACCTGAAGACTCTGTTTTGTTCATGGGTTCAACGGTAGAAAGGCACATGTTCGCACGCTTGTCGAGACACCGACGCCGGCAAAAATGACCGCCATCTAATTCCACTCCGGGTTGCGTACATTGTGAGGGAGTATCCGGTGCGCACGGCGGAATCGGCGAGTACAAACTTCCCAGATCCCGTAAGGATCCTCTTCAAGAACCGTGCCGCTGTCCGCCGGGACACTCAACCAGTCACCTCGCGAGATTTCGGATTCCAGCTGCTCAGAACCCCATCCTGCATATCCGCAGTAGACGCGGAAATGGCCATGCTGATCGGTTTGACTGTCCGGATTGACCACGGCGTGCAGAGAATCATCGCTCCCGGCCAAAAACAATCCGGGCACCACTTCTCGATCCTGCAGTCCCGGACGCAAATGGTTGTGCAGCACGAAAAGGGCGGAAGTCTCAACGGGGCCTCCGATAAACACAGGAGCATCCAGCGACAGCGGAGACTTACCTCCCAACGCAGCATCGACAGCGATTGACGACGGTCGGTTGACGACGAGGCCCATCGCCCCGTCATCGTTATGCTCCAGAATCAGCACCACAGTCCGGTAGAAGTTCTGTTCGCGCAGGTGATCTGCGGCGATCAGAAACTCACCATCAAGACAATCACTCATGCGATCTCCCGCAAAAGCTGTGCAGAACCAGATACGGCATGATTTCCACTAGAACAATTCGTGAATTTCTGAGTGCCCAAAATCAACCAGAGGAAACGGCCGTCCGCCGGGGCCGGGCAGATGATCATCGAGCTTCAGGCCCAGTCCATGAAAGACAGTGGCGATCACGTCTGCCGGAACGACGGGGCGGTCGGCCGGGACACCACCGACTGGATCGCTCGCTCCAACCACCCGGCCACCCTTGACGCCGGATCCGGCAAAGTACACCGTGAAACACTGGGGCCAATGATCTCTGCCACCCGCTGGATTCACTTTTGGAGTTCGTCCGAACTCCGCCACGTTACAGACCATTGTGTTGTCAAGCAGCCCGCGCAGGTGCAGATCCTCAATGAGTGCCGAATAACCCTGGTCGTACATGGGGGCCACGATGTCCTTCATTCCGGCAATTGATGTGAAGGGAGCGGACCCGTGTATATCCCAGGTGACCTCATTGAACACTGTCAAAAAGGTATTCACGGTGACAAATCGCACACCTGCCTCCACCAGTCGGCGCGCCAGCAGGCAGCATTGCCCGAACCGGTTGACACCGTATCGCTCGCGTACGGCCTGAGGCTCCTTCGTCAAATCGAAGGCATCACGTGCCTGGGTGCTGGTCATCATGCGCCACGCGGCCTGGAAATTGTCATCCAGCAACTGAGCGTTTTCGGCCGATTCGAAATCCTTCACCGTATTGTCGATCAGATCTCGGAGTTTGCGACGACGCTGCAGTCGGACCTCACCGATCGTGTCCGGAGGCAACAAATCGGGAACCTGAAAATTGGCTTGAGATGGATCGGCCATCAGTGCAAACGGATCGTGTGCCTTTCCCAGAAAACCTCCCGACTGACCATTGGGAAGATTGCCCCCTCCACGACCCATCGTTTCGGGCAGGACAACAAACGGGGGCAGGTCGGATCGTCGCCCGCGCAGCCAGGACAACACGGCACCCGCATGAGGTGAATTCACCCCACCGGTAAACTGTCGGCCGGTTTGCATCATTTGCCAGCCGGCATCATGAACGGCGGCACCGCCATGATGAACGGAACGCACGAGAGAAAACCGATCCGCCAGTTCTGCGTGCCGCGGCAGAATCTCAGACAGTTCAAAATCTCCGCGCGTGGCAATCGTTTCAAAGGGGCCCCGAACTTCGGCGGGAGCGTTGGGCTTGGGATCGAAAGTATCCAGCTGACTGGGAGCTCCGAGATTAAAAATCATGATGCATGATTTTTCATCGTGCCCGGGACTCACAGCCCCCCGTTCTTTGGCTTCCAGATACCCGGCCAGCGACAGACCGGCGGTTCCAAGTGACCCCACCTGCAAAAAATCACGACGAGTCGCACCGCCGCAGGTGTGAGCGATCCCCTGACCAGAAAGATTTAGCATGACCACTGTCCTGCAAACAACCTGAACGACGTACTCTTTCAGTGTACGCTTCCGCCCCCTGCAGAACAAGAAGACGAATGATTTGGAGTAATCAATTCCCGGTGGCCGCCAGAGGCAGCGACAAACAGCAAACCTCGGGCACGGAGGCTCGCAGATTGACCCAGGTCAGACGCGTCAACCCCTGACTTGCCTGCCTAAACCACAAGTCCAAATGAGCATCCGGCTTCGAACCAGGAGAACACGACTTGAGCAGTAATAACTCGGCATACCATGCCCTCGCCAGCCAGGCAGCGATCGAATCACTGGTCACGTCCCATGACTCAGGAATCGCAGGGAGCTCAGGACGTCTCGCCTGTTCGGCGGCCAGAACCAGCTCCGGATCAAGCAACGGCAGCCTTCCACCAGCCGCGACCTCGGTCGCTTCTACACGAGAAGCCACGATAGCAAGGCGGGTGTCCGAACGAACCACCCGACGTGCGTTCAACGACATCGCCGCAATGGCAAGCCGGTGAGCCGCGCTTTCATCGACCAGTCCTCGCCGGGCCCATTGTCGCACGCGGTCTGCTGCCGAACCGCCGCCGACCACAATCACAGGAGTCTCCAGATTCCCAGCGACGGAGAACAAGCGGTCAACGACGTCGTCAAGATCCAGCAGGCTGCCGCCGAGTTTTATGACGGTGACCTTCGACGGCTTCCCGTCAATCGATGATTTTGCTGATTGAATACTCAACAATTCCTCGAGCACCTGCCTGCTTCAACTGCGGAATTGCGGTGCGCACGACTCGCTCCTCCACGATTGTATTCAGGGCGATCCAGTCCGGGTCGGACAATTGTGAGATCGTCGGTGTCTGCAGCGCCGGAAGAATGGCGATCACTGCGTCCAGATTGCTGCGAGGGACGTTCATCATCAGACCGACTTTGCCTTCAGCTTCGAGACAGGAATTCAGCATCAAAGCGATATTTTCAACCTTCGTGCGGATCCAGTCATCCCTGATGCTGTCGCGGTTCGCGATCAAGCGCGTCGTGCTCTGCAGAACTTCGTCGACGATCCGCAAATTGTTGGCTCGCAGTGAACTGCCTGTTTCAGTGACTTCCACGATGGCATCTGCCAGGCGTGGAGGCTTGACCTCGGTCGCTCCCCATGAAAACTCGACCTCTGCCGTGACACCGTGCCGATCGAGATAGGCCTTCGTCAGACCGACCGCCTCAGTGGCAATCGATTTGCCTTCCAAATCGGCAGCCGATTGAACAGGAGAATCATCGGGCACGCACAAAACCCAACGAACAGGGCCGCGACTGACTTTAGAGAATCGAAGCTCACAGATCTCCTCAACATCAGCCTGCGTCTCTGTGATCCAGTCGTGTCCGGTGATGCCGGCGTCGAGAATCCCGTTCTCGACATAGCGTGCCATTTCCTGAGCGCGAATGAGCATACATTCGATTTCAGGATCGTCCACGGTTGGAAAGTAAGACCGCGAGGCAAATTTGATGTTGTACCCGGCCCGTCGAAATAATTCGGCTGTCGACTCCTTCAGGCTGCCTGCAGGAATACCGAGTTTCAAGATTCTGTCGGCCATAGTGTCGCGTTCCAATGTCGAAGCCAGCAGCATTGCCTGCGATACGGACGCAGGAGAAGCTGATCGTCGGCATTACTTTCCGTAAACCTGATCGGGGTCGAACACTCGTTCACCCTCTACAACTGCCGCATTTGAGTCGGTGTCAATTCTTCGAAAAAAGCAGCTGCGGTAACCTGTATGACAGGCGGCACCGCCAATTTGATTTACTTTCGCCAGCAACGTATCTGCATCGCAGTCGAAGTACAGCCCCTTCAACTCCTGGACATTGCCGCTTTCCTCACCTTTACGCCACAGCTTTTGCCGGCTGCGACTGAAATACACCACGCGCCCGGTCTCCAGGGTTTCCCGAAACGCTTCTTCATTCATCCATGCCATCATCAGAACGTCACCCGTTTCCACATCCTGTGCAATTGTGGGGATCAGTTCGTTTTTCGAAAAATCGGGCCAGTCGGCGTTACTCATGGCTCTCCACCCACTTGCGGTTAATGACGGTGCGCCAGCGTATCAGCGAAGACCGACCGTCTCCAGTGGCTGGATCCACCGTCCCTCGGTTTTTACAAAACCTGTTCAGACGGGCAGTTGCGACGCCAAATCGTGCGATCGACCTCACTCTCAAACACTCTCAAACACCCTCATATTCGCTGATTTTCGCGCATGAGAACTCCACGATTGGCCAATGCCTTAACTTGCCCATCGCCCCGGGTCCCTTATCATTCGGCGGAATTGAAAACGGGCGGGGGTTTCCTCGTCTGCCCGACAACGATCTGTTTTCCAGATCACAACATCTCAGGGACCATCCCGAAAGCCGAATTGATGACCGAACAAAAGGCAACAAATGTCACGTGGCACGATCATGCGGTCAGTCCCGAGGAACGGTCGAAACTGAACGGTCACAAAGGTGCCGTGCTGTGGTTCACTGGATTGAGCGGATGTGGCAAGAGCACGGTAGCCAATGCCGTGGATCGTATGCTGCACGATCGTGGAGTTCACACATATGTGCTGGACGGTGACAACGTCCGCATGGGCCTCAATAAGAATCTCGGTTTCTCACCGGACGACCGGACGGAAAACATTCGCCGAATTGGTGAAGTCGGCAAGTTGTTCGCCGACTCCGGAACCATCGTCACAACGGCTTTCATATCGCCGTACCGCGACGACCGCGATGCAGTCCGAGCCCTGTTCCAGGACAACGAATTCATCGAAATCTACGTGAACGCCAGTTTAGAAACCTGTGAAAGCCGTGACCCCAAGGGCCTCTACAAGAAAGCCCGGGCCGGCGAAATTAAGGGGTTCACCGGAATCGATGCTCCCTATGAAGCGCCGGAAGCCGGCGAACTGGAACTTGATTCTGACAGCCACGGAATCGAAGAACTCGCCAATCAAGTGATTGCGTACCTGGAATCTCAGGGCTTCCTGAGCGTTTGAGCCGTGATCAGGCAACCCGACACGAGTTGAAAGAATGACTCAGGCGAATCCATACTAACGACTTCGGCTCCGTATCATCGGAGCAGTTTTCCGATCCGAACAACGGAACAATCCGTCGAGTACGACTGAGCCACTGCCTGACGCAGGTTAGTGGCGACATTGCTCGACATCAGTAAAGGATGTACTCATGTCTGCGGTCACTTCTCTGGTCGCTCTTTCGCTCCTCGTCGCGGGCGTCAACCCCGATGCCGAACTGTCGACCGTGAAGGACGCTCCGGCGGCTACTCCAGCCACCAC
>JBDOMX010000127.1:0-7078 GCA_039831615.1 Planctomycetaceae bacterium | reverse complement strand
CAGCACGCGGCCGAGCGATCGCCTACGTCGACTGGTCGCAGCAGGAGTTTGCTATCGCGGCTGCACTATCGGGCGACCAAAACATGCTTGAAGCGTATGCGTCATCTGACCCATACCTGGCGTTTGGTAAGCAGGCGGAAGCCGTTCCTGCCGACGCAACCAAAGAAAGTCACCCGCTGGAACGTGGCCAGTACAAGGTTTGTGCCTTGGCCGTTCAATATGGAATGGGCGAAACGTCGCTGGCTGCCAGTCTGGGTGAGCCGGAAATCGTCGGTCGCGAACTGCTGCGGGTGCACAGGCAGACGTATCCACATTTCTGGAAATGGTCTCAGGCAGCCACGGACCACGCCATGCTTTTCCGACACCTCAATACGGTCTTTGGCTGGAATCTGTTTGTCGGCACCGACGCAAACCCTCGGTCCCTGGCGAACTTCCCCTGTCAGGCGAATGGTGCGGAAATGTTGCGGCTGGCATGTTGCTTGATCGTCGAACGCGGAATCAAGCTGCTGGCACCGATCCACGATGCTGTTCTGATTGAGGCGGACGCGGACGATATCGACGACACCGTGGCTGCCACGCAGGACGCCATGCGGGAAGCCGGGGCGATTGTTCTGGACGGATTTCAGCTGCGGACCGACGTGGACGTTGTGGAATATCCGGACAGATATTCGGACGCTCGTGGTGCCGTAATGTGGCAGCGAGTGACCGACATTCTGGAGAAATTGAATCCGGAACCCCGCTCACCCACGGCGCACCCACCCCGCTCACCGGCGGCGCACCCGCCTAGTCTAATAAAGAGTCTTATAGGAGAGTCTTATTAATTATGTATGGAATAGAGGAGTTCAGGATACCTGCGGATGCTCATACGTCGCAGCCAACACTAACGCCCAACCGTCGCCGTCGACCGGGTGCCTTCATTCGAGGCCCGATCCCGCTACCCTGGTTATTGGCCGCCGTATCGCTGCCGGGCCAGTCCCCCCTGGTTGTGGCGTTAGCTCTGCACTTTCAGTCAGGCCTGGAGAGTTCCACCACCATACGGCTCACAAGAAAGCTGCGGGATCGCTTTGGTCTGGCCCGAAGTACGAGCCGCAAGGCTTTGGAACAATTGGAATCCGCCGGACTTGTGAGCGTCACGCGTAAGGCTGGTTGTTGCCACGTGGTAGAGATCCTGACTTTCGACTCCACACCCGTGACGGAGTAACCAATGCCATCAGCACCAAAGATATTGAGGCCGGCGAATGGCGAGCACGGGCGACGCCGGCAGGAATCAAGGCGTCAATCACGTCACTCGTCAGTCGTGGCATCCCGGTAATGCTCTGCGGCAATCGTGACGGGTGCGAACGATTCACGGGCGGACTGCTCTGGCGGCGCTGGATTCACGAGTACAAACGAGTAAGACAACTGGCGAAAGGGATCAATCAATGAACACACCCGCACTGATGGACCTGAACCAGACGGCGGACTATTTGGAAACGTCCATACGAACAATCGAACGTCAGACCGCGGCCGGACGAATGCCCGGCTTCCGGAAGTTGTTCGGCACTCAGGCAAGGTGGTCCCGTGTTGTTATTGACGCCTGGATTATCGCCGACTGTCCCGCCGATGCGGCTGAGTTTGAGAACAAATTCCGTCAGGGTCCGCCACCGTCCGCCAAATGAGAACAGGGGATTGCCAGCACTGGCACCATAACGACAATCAAAATATCACATTCACTTCCGGAGTAATGGCAAATGGCCAACGAACATTCCGACAACTTGACGGCATCACTTCGGCGGGAATTTATCGCCGGTGTTGAGCGTGGGATTCTGACGGAATGGAGTCTGAGGGATTACATCGCCAGTCGTGAGCAGGAATTGCTGCTGAATCTTCCGCAACGACAACCACCAGTGCAGCCGGAAACCTCGAATCAAAGTGCGAGGCACGGACAATGATTTACACGATTGACGTAATCGCACGACGCAACCAAACCGAAAAGATGCTGTCCAAAATCCTGGACCAGCGCGTGGAAATCAGGTTTGCGGACGAGGTGGAATTGACGTGCGTGACAGTGGACGGGTTCACAGGGCCGGCAGTACACCAGTTGATCAGTGCAGGGGGACAGCAACCCGTGCAAGCGATCGTTGTGTCTGGGCGATGTCTCGATCCCGCCGAAGATGCGGCCGAGATGTGTGTTGATTTCGACGCGATCGTCCTGCATGAAGCTGGGCACGTCGCAGTTCACGGACTGCCGGTGACTGATGGGCAAATGACGCGGGACACCGCACAGCAACTTTGCAACACACCCGCCAGTCAGTGGCCGTCACAAATCGGTCCGGCTGGCGTGAAATGGGTTGGTCATGATTTTAAATTTATTCGGGCGCTACTCCACGTTCGCCACCGCATGGTAAACCGTAGACACGCACCGCTTTTACAGTTGGCGTTCCGTGGCGAGCTATACGGATTGAGTGAAATTGACGCCTATCGCACCGCACTCGGCAGCGAGCCGTCAGACAACGACTGGCTGCCATTGCGTGACGTGCTGCGGAAGCAACCGCCAAAAGAATTCATCAGGTTGTGGGAGGACGATGTTGTCCGCTCACTCGGTTTGAAGGTTTCCAGAAAGGAAGAAGTGACGTGTTGAACATCAAAAAACTCAGAAGCAAACGTGCTCAGCGTGTGCAAAGTCACCGCGAACAGTTTAAGGAATTGCGGATTTCTGAAGCCGACGGCACGGACTACGACGTGGATGATGCCGACCGCCTACTCGACATTTTACACCTGACGATCGATGACCTTGAGGGTGAAGTGGTGGTGCTGAAAGAGCGCCGCAAACTCGTCACAACGATGGACGCCGGTGACGCTGCGGAAGTGGCACACCCACAACTGATGCAGCAGATTGAAGCCGCTGAAGCCGCACTGAAGCGGATGATCGCCAAGGCTGAAGCTGACTTGGCACCGTTGCGTGAGGAACGATCAAAGGCGGCACAGGCTATCTCTGCGGGCGGGGATGCGAAACGTAAATTGATCGAAACCGCAACCGATGCCGTGGCACTGCAGGCCATTGAGGACGCCGACGCGGAGATGAGTCAGATACGAATCAGAAAGACGGAAGCGTTGCGTCCGTTGGATGACCGGAAGCGATGGATTCGTGCGGTTGTTGAGAATGGCCAGGAAGCTGCGAGCAGCGACTTGGCCAAACTGGAAGACATGAAGGCCGGGCTGGTTGGTCTGCAGGCGGCATACGATGCGTTGAATGATGAGGCAAAAGCACTGAACGATAAGTATCTGGCAGCACAGGAGGCACTGCTCGATCCGAATTGTATTTGACTCCACTGTCACGACGTCACGTCACGAGTACAATGATGACGAGCCCGAAACGAAAACGATGGAACCAGTCACGGAGGCGACGACTCGCACAGCAGCAGTCGACGCCGGAGACTGACACACGCGCCACGCTTGAACCAATCAAGCGATCTGATTGCGTGCTGTATCGTCAGGCCGTGCGTGGTCAATGGGATGTGCCCCAGCCGAAGCGACGGCAGATGGTCAGTCAGTTGATGACCGCACTGAACAGCAGCAACGATCGGTTGGCGATGTCGGCGGCACGGACTCTCATCGTGATGGTAGAGCAGGATGGAGTGCCTGAATGAGTGCCTACGCCTGGCAGAGAATTTTCGCGGGTCCTTCCGGGGCCATCTTGCCTAGATACCACATACCCCGACCCCAACCTTTTAGTTTGTTTTGTTTTCACCCCGAAACGAATTGGGAGGGGCCAACCCTCCAGGCATCACGCAGCGTGAAAGAAAAAATCAATGGATGATCACACGGCCGAAGACGAACCAATGACGTTCGCCGAATGGACTCAAAGCCTGGGCGTCGACCTGCACACTGTGTCACGCGAAAACGAATCGGTGTTGGAAGTCGCCTTCGATGTCCTTCAGATGCCCGTGGCAAGTGCGGGGGCGATGGCGGAACTCGTGGCAAGACATCGCGCCGGAATTGAAGCGGACCTGGCAGCACACATCGCGAACGGTCGCAAAATGTCGGCCCAACATATTCGCCAGAAAGCGGGCATTGTTTCGCCGTGGCTGTAGAGATCAATCGGAAGCACTCCCATCAATTGCACACCTCCCCCAAACTCGTCACGCTATGCCCAGGAGGAATTCAATGGCGGCGAAGAAATGCAAATGCGGCAAGAAGCTCGTTCTCGAAATGGACAAGGTTCGTGGCAGGTGTTTTGAGTGCGTCCGGGAAGAAACTCGGGAGCAAACAGGTCCGCGAAAGCGTGGTGGTAAACGTGACAAGTAATTCAAACAAAGGCTCAGGCATGAAACCGTTTTTCGTACTGCTGATTTCGATCGTTCTGGTTGGATGTGGTTCTGAGACTCCATCTGACGCTCCATCAACGTCGATGTCCAAAGAAGCTGTTGCCTCCCCGGTCAAAACTGCTGATCCTGAACCTGCCCAGGAAAACGCCGTTGACGCGACTAGAAATCGGGAGCCTGACGCACCGAATGCGTCACCGACAGCACAGGCAGACGCTGTTGCTGCCACTCAAGAAGCTGCCGTCGACGCGACCGAAGATCCTGAGCCTGACGCACCGAATGCGTCACCGACAGCACAGGCAGACGCTGTCGCTGCGATCAAGAAGTTAGGTGGGACTGTTCGGATCGACAGAACATCTGGAGAGGTTATTCAAGTCACCCTCTCCGGCACACAGTTCACGGATGCTGCGCTGGTGCACCTGAAAGAATTCACCAAAAACAGATGGATTCAGTTATTCAGAACGCAGGTCACGGATGCCGGGCTCGTGCACCTGAAAGGTATGGCCAGCCTCGAAACACTCATGCTCAGCGGCCCGCAGATCACGGGCTCGGGGCTGAAGCATCTGACCGAACTTACCAATCTCATAAACCTTTCCCTCAGCGGCGACCAGATCACGGATGTTGCGTTGACGCACTTGAAGGGGCTGAAGAGTGTTAAAGCACTTAACCTTCAGGGGAGCGAAATAACGGATGTTGGGCTGACGCACTTGAAGGGGCTGACGAGTGTTACATCACTCAGCCTGACCGGCGCCAGGAAGATCACGGGCGCAGGACTGGAGCACCTGAAGGGCCTGACCAATCTCCGGTCACTCATCGTCGATGGCGAGAAAATCACGAATGTTGCGGTGACCCATCTGAAAGGTCTGGCTAGTCTCGAAAAACTCGATCTCTTCGGCAGTCAGACCACGGATGTCTGTCTGGAACGCCTGCGAGGTTGGGCCAGTCTCAAATCACTCCGCCTCCATAGCACGAAAATCACCGATGCGGGTCTGTTGCATCTGAAAAGTCTGACCGGTCTCACGACGCTTACAGTCTATAACAACGTTCAGATCACAGATGCAGGGTTGGAGCATTTGAAAGGGATGTCCAATCTGAGAAACCTCAATCTCATCGGCACAAAGGTCACTGATACGGGAAGAAAGAAACTGGCAGCCGCTTTACCAAACTGCAAGATTAGGCCCATCAGTCGATCTGCCGCAGCGGAAACGCAGAGATCTCAGGCAGCCGCTGTCGCCGTGCTAAAGAAGTTAGGAGGCGATGTTCGGATCGACGCAAAGTCTGGTGAGGTGGTCTCGGTCAGGCTCTCCGGCACACAGTTCACGGATGCAGGACTGGAGCACTTGAAAGGGCTTACCAACCTCGAAACACTCAGCCTCTCCGGCAAACAGATCACGGATGCCGGACTGGTACACCTGAAAGGGCTGACCAACCTCAATTCGCTCACACTCATTAGCGTGCCGGTCACGGATGCAGGTCTGGAGCACCTGACAGGACTGACCCGCCTGACAAAACTCCAGCTCAGCGGCAAGAACATCACGGACGTGGGACTGGAGCATCTGAAGGGGATGGCCAGCCTGTTTCTCCTCGAACTCGGAGAAACGCCGATCACGGATTCTGGACTAGAGCACCTGAGCGACTTATCCAGTCTCACATCGCTAAACGTCGGTGGCACACAGGTCACGGATGCAGGACTGGAGCACTTGAAAGGGCTTACCAACCTCGAAACACTCAGCCTCTCCGGCAAACAGATCACGGATGCCGGACTGGTACACCTGAAAGGGCTGACCAGCCTCAAGACCCTCACGCTCAGCAGCATGCTGATCACCGATGCAGGTCTGCGGCACCTGAAGGGCCTGACCAGTCTCGCGAGGCTTAGCGTTATCAACAGGTCAATCACAGATACAGGGTTGAAACACTTGCACGGGATGTCCAGTCTGACAAGCCTTAACCTTTACCTAACGAAGATCACGGATGCGGGTTTGCTTCACCTGAAAGGCCTGCCCAGCCTCACAGGACTCAGCATCAGCGGCACACCCATCACGAATGCAGGACTGGTTCACCTGAAAGGGCTAACCAGTCTGACAAGACTCGACCTTCGCGATACGCAGATCACGGATGCCGGACTGGCAGAACTTAAGGCAGCACTGCCGAAATGTAATGTAACACACAGATAACAGATGCAGGACTGGAGCATCTGAAACGCATGACCCAATTGGGAACGGGAACCATCAACCTCAACGGCAAACAGATCACGAATGCTGGGCTGGAGCACCTGAAAGGCCTGACCAATCTGACATCACTCAACCTCAGCAAAACGCAGATCACGGATGCGGGATTGGCAGAGATAAAGGCAGCTCTGCCGAATTGTGACATAAGCAAATAAAGCAGGAGGCAAATAACAAATGCAGGTCGTGAAGAACATGCTGACAAGTAATCCAAACAAAGGCCCATACATGAAACCGTTTTTCGTACTGTTATTGCCGGTCGTTCTACTCTTTTGCGGGCCTGCGTCAGTACCCGCCCAGGAAGCGTTGCCAAAAGCACAGGCGGACGCTGTTGCAGCGATCAAGAAGCTAGGGGGCAGTGTCCGGAGCGACGCAAAGTCTGGTGAGGTGATCTCAGTCTTGCTAAGAGGCGAGCAGATCACGGACGTTGTACTGGAACACCTGAAAGGAATGACCAGCCTGAAATTGCTCCGCCTCGAATACACACAGATCACGGATGCAGGGTTGGAGAACTTGAAAGGGCTGACCAGTCTGACAGGACTCAGCGTC
>JBDOMX010000016.1:0-1711 GCA_039831615.1 Planctomycetaceae bacterium | reverse complement strand
AGGTCGCCATCACGCCGGGGAGATCTAAACAGTATGTGATCCGGCGGAAGCCCATCGCTTCGCATTGGGTGCAATAGTTGCCGGAGGTCTGGTACAGGCCAGTCAGGGCTTTGTTCGTGACCGGTGACACAATGACCTGTGTTTCGATGACGCATTCATCTGGCAGGTCGGCCAGCACCAGTAACTCGTCAGTCACTGAATACTGGTTGGCACTCAGTTCCTTTCCGTCAATCACGACGGTTTGCAGCTGCAGATGTTCGCCGGCCAGTTCCAGTGGGTGGGGTGGTTGACCTTCGTTGCGGCGGACCTCAATACGAGCTGTGACGAGGGTGTGCGTGGGATCGAGGTCGAATTCAAGCGCGACGTTATCAATCCACCAGGCAGGCGGTCGATAGTCACTGCGTTGAACCACTTGTACTGTTTGCGAGATCGTCAAAGGAGGCATTCCGACAAAGAGAAGGGTGGAGTCCCGGTATTTGAACCGACGGCGCTCATGGCGTCCATTTCATCGCCGCCGGCATCCGGGAGAAGACGCGGGCTCGACTGGCGAAGCCTCTGTGAACAGAGGTCAACGTTGTGCACCAACCGGGACTTCAGGTGTTGCGCCGGACAGCGAATTCATGCACGTGGCGGCAAAATCCGCCATCGGCACCCCTGATCGAAGCCGGTCCGGTGCGCTGCGGACGGTGCGAGAGATGCGGCCTGCAGCGGACGACGCTGATTGGTGGCCGCGCTGCAGCGTATGACGCTGATTTGTGGCCGCGGCGAAGGTTCGACGGCCCATATTCCATTGCTGCGGCGAGCCATAACCCGCCACGATATCTTCGAAAACTGCTCTACGTCGGCATTTCTGTGAGGCCACGGCGCGGCTGCCTGCGGTCTGACTGACCGGGCTGCGGGTTCACGTTCGATGGCATGGACTTCGGCTGGCTGTCAACCTGCGGAGCCGATTGCCGAAGGTCGTCTGCCGAGAGATCAGTGGCAGACGATCCATCCCGGGCCGGAAATTGGCTGGCGATGGCACCGGCGTCGCCTCCGAAAGAATGACTGAGCACCGATAAAGGGTTGTCGTTGATCATCCCGGAATGTTCGTCCGGAGTGATCCAGGTGCAATGAACTGAGCCGCGGTTCACTGTACATGGGACGTTATTTTGTGGAAACATCCGTCCACATTGTCACGACCGGCACAGGCACAACCCCCTTCCTCGAAGTGTCAGCATGTCGGCGGCGACAAGTTCGCGGTCAATCAGCGTCTGCGGCTTCGTCGAAAAACGACTGTCGCGCGAACTCGAGGTCGCCGTAAATCCCGAGGATTTTGTCCAGACGAACGGCTTTGATCAGTTGAGCGGCAGGGCCGGAAAGCGTGGAGAGTTTGACGCTGCCACCCCTGCGATTCACCCGCGTCTGCAGTGCGACGAGCGTACCAATGCCAAGGCTCGACAAATGGTGAAGATAGCGGCAATCGACAATGATCCGCGAATGTCCGTTTGCGATATGTTCGCCCACCGCACGTTCAAATTCCGGTGAACCAAGGGAGTCCAGACTGCCGCGGAGCTTCACTGTGAGAATATCACCGTCGATCACTTCTGTGTCAATTGTCAGCCCTGCATTCATAGACACCTCCAAAACCAGGCAGGCATGATCGTGTTTCTGACCCACCGGGACGCCATTTCGCTGACACCGGGGGAACACCCGGTCGCGTAACCCGCAT
>JBDOMX010000783.1:0-1711 GCA_039831615.1 Planctomycetaceae bacterium | reverse complement strand
CAGGGAAACGTGCGGCCTCCTCTTCCGGCAGCGCCCAACGGTGCGAAATTCACCAGCGAAAACATAACCACCACGTACGAGACCGCCAGTACCAGCGAGACGGTGGTGGAAACTCCGGGAACCATCAAGCGCCTTACCGTCGCAGTCGTCGCCGATCTTGGTTCAGGCGGAAGTGATGAAAACACCGATGCTCCGCAAGTCGCGACTGAGGATGTTGAAGCAATCGTCAAGCAGGCGGTTGGTTTCAATTCTATTCGCGGCGACGAGATCAAAGTCCAGGATTCCCCGATCAACGTACCGGTGTACGAACCGGAAGTTCCTGGGTTTATGCCGCTGTACCAGGAGTACAAGCCTCTAATTGAAGCAGTTCTGGTGGGCCTCGGAGCTACGGTTGCCTTTTTCATGGCTGTTCTCGCGTTGCGAAAACTGCGTCCTGTCATCGCTCAGGAGGACACGGAACCAGGATTTAATCGTGACGACTACGAACGGATGGCGGAACTCTCTCGAAAAGCCCGCTCCAACCCTGAGATCGCAGCCCGAATTCTGTCCACCTGGCTGAACCAGGAGTCCAAAAACGAATCACCTGAAACGGAGGTCCCTCGCAACTCGCGCGCGGCATAGCCAAATCACACGGGATCGGATCGTCAGCGTTTGGCCATGGCCAGCACTGGCCTCTCCGGTTACCGGTCGCGTTACGTTTCGGATCTGCACCCGTCGATGAATCCTCAAACTCAGACGATCGAACTCCTCAGACTACTGGGCGACGATACCGCCGAGGCCGTGCTTGCGCACCTCGATTCCGTCCAGGCCGATCGCTTGCGCGCCGGATTGTCGGACGAAGGGCAGGAAGAACTCGACCGAGACGACCATCGCGACCTGCTTGACCAGTTCGGACGGTTCATGGATTTTGCGGTGGCAGCAGGCATTGACGAATTCTCCATCGATGGCCCGACGCTCCATGACGAATCAACCGAAGAACAGCCTGGACCGGACGACTCGACAAACGGCGGCACAACAGATGATGTCTCTTTGAAACTCACAGGCGACCCGCTGCAGGATCTGGCGGCATTGAGCGTACATCAGGTTGCCGGAGCACTCGACACCGAACAACCGCGGACTGTCGCCATTCTCCTGAGTGAATTCTCGTACCAAATGACGGCAGATGTCCTCAGCCTTCTGCGACCGGAACATCAGGCGGCGGTGGTCGTTGAGTTGGCTCGGGAACTGGAAGCACCACGGGTTCTGGTGGACCGTATCGCCCGGGCCACGTTCCAGCGTGGACTGACACTCCCGGCCGATGAACCTGACCGGCGCGATCGGCTTGACCGGCTAAGTGACGTGCTGCGTGCTGTGCCCAAGAAACTGCGTCGCAACATGATGACGGGCATCGAAGAAGATGATCAGGAAATGAGTCAGGCACTGATGAAGAAACTGTATCGGTTTGAGGACCTCGTTTCACTTGACGGGCGGGTGATCCAACAGGTGCTGGGCGAAGTCGATGGCACGACACTGACGACAGCAATGTTTCAGGCACCGGTGGAAATCACCGACGCAATCCTGGGCAATCTGTCCAAACGAGCGCGTAAGTCAATTGAGGAAGAAATGACGTTTCAGTCCCAGGTGCCGGAAGCTCGGGTTGAAGCAGCACGCGACAGTGTCACGGAAGTCATCGCCCGACTTGACCAGGACAGCGAGTAGGAGCCACGTCCAT
>JBDOMX010000709.1:6814-7105 GCA_039831615.1 Planctomycetaceae bacterium | reverse complement strand
CAATTTACAGAACAAATGTTGCTTTACCGGCTGAAAAAGCTTGGCTTGCCAATAGATACGAAGAAGTCATGGGAGAAAGTTTTCTTCAGCGATGAAGAAGCAGCAGAACTTGTCTCACTACTCGAAGAAAAACTTTCTAATTCCGATGACTGGAATGACCAAAGGCTCTTCGGAGCAGTGCTCTGCTCTGCCTTTACAGGTGCAAGAAGATCAGAGCTTACAAGAGTACGAAGGTCTGACATCGACCTTGATACTGGCACCATTACTTTTCGACTGCTTAAAGGTCGAAAA
>JBDOMX010000709.1:0-6804 GCA_039831615.1 Planctomycetaceae bacterium | reverse complement strand
GTCGCCGATCCGCTCAATCATGACACCCAATGGCCCGGATGTACGCTGACGCTCGGCCGCCAAACACCATGGGCCGTCTACCGTACCAAACGCTCAAAGCGAGCTTGATTTTCTCTCTCTAAGAATCGATCGCCACTGGTCCAATAAATGGGGTCCACTTCAATCGACCTTGATACTGGCACCATTACTTTTCGACTGCTTAAAGGTCGAAAAAGGAAATCATTTGTGTCTCACACCATGCCGATGATTCCACAACTACAGGAATTCTTGACTGGTTATTTGGACAGAATGCCAGAAGCCCTTCAATGTCTCTATATGGACAATGATGGACATCTAAAAGAAGGTGGCAGACTCTTTGACGATAAAAAGACTCGTGACAAAGCCAATCGTCTAGGAGAACTAATGAAGAAAGCTCTCAAAGGCACTCGTTTCGAGCTGGTAGCAGGATTCCATATCCACAGGCACACTCTCAACACGATGCTGGCAAATGCTGGCAATGACACAAAACTGGTGATGGACATAATTGGTCACAAGACCAAGAGAATTTCTCTTGGCTATCAGCATCGAGACCGAATCAAAAAGATGGAACAAAATAGAAGAGTGCTTACGGAAATCTTCAGCTGAAAAGTGTACGGAGAGTGTACAGCCGCCCTGAATTTCAAACTCTTAACAGTCCATAAAAAAAAGCTGGGCTAAAAACCCAGCTTTTTTATTGGTTATATAAAGGGTGGCTAACCGGAATCGAACCGGCGACCTCTGGTACCACAAACCAGCGCTCTAACCAACTGAGCTATAGCCACCAGAATGACACACCGGTGAGTTCGGAATGATATCTCTGCGTCTGACACGGATCAAGCAGGTGGCGCTGCAATACGGCGAATTCGCAGACCCCCCGGGATTTGCGGCAGAACTGTCGTATCCGAACGCCGATTCATGTGCGATCCAGATGGTCGCCAACTTGCCGGATGACGCCAAGGAGGAATCTGTCGAGATGTTCTGTCACCTCCCGTGCGCGGGAAACCCAGACTTTGAACGCCTTTGGTCGCCGCAGCCCGGAGACCCAGCGACCGACGGGATTGTTGACTGGCGTGGATACCGATTCAAACAACGCCCGAATGACTGTGCTCGGAACATTCTCATTAACATCGTCAAGTATTGCTCGAATTGACAGGAAGGGAATCCCGGAAGCTTCACAGATTTGAGCGACAGCGAGGCTGCTCGTGTCCACAACCGATGCGGAAGTCGCATCTGCCAACTGCCGCTTTTGATCGGGTGTCACCGGGTGCTTGTCCGCAACAAGATGTGTCCTCAACGTCGCTCGTCTGGACTCTGGAATGGGACAGTTAATATTGAGCCGTTGTCCATGCATGTCGCAAATCGTTGTTGCAAGACTGAGATCGCCGGCGAGGACGTCATCGGCCAGCGACGAACTCAGTCCCGCTGCAATAATCCAGGACGGGGCATGTTCTTTGACCAGAATCTCGGTGGCCTTTCGATGCGCTGCAAAGCCCGCCCCCGCCTCAACAACCGCCACACGAATCGATGCACCAAGAAAACCACCGGAAAATCGAATGCCGCCCTCTGAGTACTGTCTGCGACGGTCCAGGCGACCGATCAATGGATCGACTTCCAGCGCGTGGGTGCACACCACTCCCACATGGGCCCTCGAACGATCCGTTGTCGATTCTTCACCAGCGGATAGGTCAGTTTTGTTTGCTGAACTGGAAGTCATGCCCGATACATTGTCGCTGAATTTGTGATACGACGGGACGCCCAATCAGGATACTCCATCCGCGCTACGTCGTGTATTCAGAATTCAGGCGAACGTATTCCTGGGTTAAATCGGATGTCCAGAATCGGATCGACTGATCGCCTGACCTCGGACCGCCTGCTATTTCCAGCAGCAGACCGACGTCCTCCTGTTGCATTTTTTGAGACAAGGCTGACTCATCGAAACTCACTGGACTGCCGGAACGAAAAACCAGGGTTCCATTGATCGTCAGCGAGAGGTGTCGTGGATCAAATTCGACACCAGCGTACCCGGCGGCGGAGGTGATGCGCCCCCAATTTGGGTCGTTGCCCGCGATCGCCGTCTTGACAAGCACACTCTCGGCGACTTCTTTGGCAATTCGGAAGGCGGCGGAGTGCGTGTCCAATCCGGATACGTCGACAGTAATGAAGTGACCTGCGCCTTCGGCATCGCGAATGATGTCGATGGCCAGTTTCTCACACACTTCAGCGACAGCTGTTCGAATCAACCCTACATCAGACTCCCCTGCTCCAGCCGATTCGGATGCTCCATTGGCCAGCAACAAAACGGTGTCGCTGGTGCTCATGTGGCCGTCCACACTGATGCAATTGAACGAGCGATCCACCGCAAACTGCAAAACTGCCTGGCACTGATCAGCGGTCAGCGCTGCGTCCGTCATAATCACAGCCAGCATTGTGGCCATGTTCGGTGCGATCATCGCGGCCCCCTTGGCTGCTCCTGCAACACGGGCAACACCTGTCGCGGTCGTGACATCCACCGACGTTAGCTTGGGGAAGGTGTCCGTTGTCATCATCGCAACAGCGGCATCCTGAAAGCTGGCTTCATCTGATGCAGAGATAGCCACGCCATTCGGAATGGCCGCAGTGATCAGATCCAGAGGGAGAGGTACACCGATAATTCCCGTCGAACACACAAGGATCTGTTCCGAACTGCAGTCCAATTCTGCTGCCACCTGAGCTGTCATCTGCAGCGCCGCCAGCTGACCGGCATGGCCAGTGCACGCATTGGCGTTCCCGGAGTTGATCACCACGGCCCGCACTGCCGCCGCAGGCACTCGACTGCGAGAAAGATCGACCGGAGCTCCAACCACACGATTCGTGGTGAACACACCTGCGGCTGCGGCCGGTTCATCAGAAATGAACAATGCCAGATCCGGCTGGCCACTGTTCTTGATCCCGCAGGTTGAACCCGATGTCCGAAATCCGGACGGAAGAACGCACGATGTATCCACGGAACAATCTCAATCCAGATATCGACTCCGATGAGTCCGGAGCCTGAAAGAACATTTTCGGCAATTTAGCTGTGGCCGGTTCTCTGGGAAAGCCAGATCTGCTCACTGAGCCTGAATCGTGACCAGTCATCCGAGCAATGGTTCCCCGGCCATGGACCAATTCCTCTGCCACATTTTCGCGGTGGCATCTCGAACTACAACAATCCCGTCTGCTGATCCAGTCCCAGCATCAGGTTGAAGTTTTGGACGGCCACACCGCTGGCGCCTTTAATCAGGTTATCTGTGACCGAGAAAACCACCAGCTGACCGCGATTCATCCTCACGCTGATATCGCAGAAATTCGTGTGAGCCACGTGCTTCGTGGCAGGCATATGCTCCACCACTCGGACAAACGGCTGGTCTCGATAGAAATCACGGAAGGTCGACAGCAGCTCATCCACGGATGCGTCGGTCCGTAACTTTGGATAGATCGTGCATAGAATCCCTCGGTTCATTGGCATCAAATGGGGGTTGAACGCGACGTGGACAGACGCGCCGGCCAATTCACTGAGCACCTGTTCAATCTCGGGCGTATGCCGGTGATTCCCAATTCCGTAGGCAGTGACCGACTCATTGCATTCAGAAAACAGGCTCGCCAGCTTTGGCGACCGCCCTGCTCCGCTGACACCGCTCTTGGCATCGATAATGATGCCGTCGGGCTCGATCAGCTGGTTCGCCAGCAACGGAGCCAGACCCAAAATAGAAGTACTCGTGTAGCATCCGGGATTTGCGACAAGGTCGGCCGGCGGGATCTGATCCTGGAATAGTTCAGGTAATCCGTAGACGGTACTGCCAAGCCGAGTCGGATCTGTGTGCACGTGCCCGTACCACTGTTCGTACACTCCAGGATCGTTGAGCCGATAATCGGCACTCAGGTCAACAACGCGGCATCCGGCATCGAGCAACTGGGGGACTGCTTCCATGCTCGCCGTGTGCGGCAGTGCGCAGAAAACCAGTTCTGCCCGCTGTCCAACTTCTTCATGGGACAGGTTCTCGCACGGCAGGTCAATCAGACCGGTCAACGACGGATGAACTTCAGTGACATTTGGATTGCCAGGCTGCCTTGTGGTCAAAGCGACAACATCTGCGTGTGGATGTCGCGCCAGAATCTTGAGGAGTTCCAGAGCCGTATAACCAGTGGCTCCCAGTATCGCGACTTTTGACATAGGGCTGACGTTCGTTGATGACTGTCCGACTGATCGTGCACAAGTGCGAGACACTATTCTATGGCACGAAGGACGAGTCGCAACCACTCCAAAAACAGGGAAACATTTCGGCGCAGCGGGAGCATCAGCCACGATTTTTCCCGCTGACTTTGCAAACCTGTTCTCCCTGGCCAGAATGGTTGACCCTGTTCAGACACAAGTGATCCACAGAGGTTCCCGACTCAAGCCACGTTGTCTCGTGTAACGGGAAGCGACATCCATGGTCGAGACCTGATTCGTTTGTGAATGACGCTCATCGTGAGTCAGTTTTCCGTCCGGAACCCAGTGAATTCAAAGCCCTGCCATGTCGAACGTTGCACAGCTTGCCGCCAATGCACTCACCGCCGGAAACGGTATCCTGCGACTCGCTCCCACCTGGGTCCCGCGCTCGTTCCTGCAACCAGGCCGACGCTTGAAACTCCACCCGGACGACTACTACGCTCTTGGCATGCATCGCGGCGGAATTGACGAACGTTGGTTTGGTTCGACGACAGAAGCTGCCAACGATCATCGCAACGACGATGAAGGCCTGTCATATTGCGTCCACGACGGCGAGCGATTTCTGCTGCGGGACGTCGTCTCTGAACTGAAAGACCAGATCATTGGCGACCATATCTGGAGCACCTTCAACAAGTGGCCCGTCTATTCAAAATTCTTCGATAATATGGGCCCGATTCCGCACCACATGCATCAGAACTCCGAACAGGCAGCCCTGGTCGGACAGGAAGGCAAACCGGAAAGCTACTACTTCCCGCCTCAGATGAACCAAATCGGCAACAACTTCCCGTACACGTTCATGGGACTGGAACCGGGGACCACAAAACAGGACGTCATCGACTGCCTTGATCGCTGGAACGAATGCGAAAATGGCCTGCTGGACCTGTCCAAAGCGTACCGGTTAAAACCCGGAACCGGCTGGCTCATCCCACCCTGTGTGCTGCACGCTCCTGGGTCACTCGTGACGTACGAACCGCAGTGGGGCAGTGACGTCTTTGCAATGTACCAAAACCTGGTGGAGGGACGCGAAGTACCTCGCGCACTGTTAACAAAGGATTTTCCTGAAGAGCATCATCACGACAATGCGTACCTGGTTGAGGCTTTGGATTGGGACAAAAATATTGACGCGAACTTCAAGAACAATAACTATCTGGAGCCAATCCTGAGCGATCACGGCGAAAACTGGTGCGACAGGTGGATTGTCTATGGTCAGGTGGGCGGAAAACAGCTGTTCACAGCCAAGGAACTTACCCTCCAGCCAGGCGCCAAATGCACAATCAGCGACCCAGGCGCGTACTGCTGGATCACCGTGCAGGGTACGGGAAAAATCGGCGAGATGTGCCTGCAGTCACCGGTAATGATTCGCTTCGGTGAAATGACGGAAGACGAAGTCTTCGTGGTGGCGGGACGGGCCGCCGAAGGTGTCACCTTCGAGAATACCGGTGCAGAGCCACTGGTTGGATTGAGGTACTTTGGTCCGGAAGCTCAGCCGGATGCCCCGGATCAGGGTGCCTGGAGAAAGTAACCTGGTTTGTGTGCGGCGTACCGCAAACGACGTCGCAACTCGGCCGTCTCGAAGGGAATCGACCGAATCAGCCTGGCAGTTGCCATGCGGTCGATGTTTGAAGATTGCATTTTTTCGGTTGTCCCTCAAAGTCAGTCTGAAACGAAAGAACCCAACGATGTTGAAACTGCACAACGCTATGTGGCCGGGGCTGGTGGGCAAAGGCGACGGCGAAGGGGAAGAACCACCGATCAGCCTGACACGCATGCTGGAACTGACGGCTGGCGCAGATGTCAACGGTCAAAAATTCGACGGCATCGACTACTTCCTCTTTCTGCCACACACAGACCCGGAAGCCAGCGACGACGATCTTCGCAGGATCGCAGACCAAATCGCGGGATATGGATTCAAGGTCGGTTCGTTGGTGGCTCCGATTTGGCCAGGCACGATTGGCGACTCCGCCATGGGAGACCGGGAATCGACCGACAAGTTCCTGAATGCCGTCAAAATGGCCTGCCGCATTGCCAAATTATTTAACGAACATGGCGTTCGCCAATATGGAGTCATTCGGATTGATTCGGCGGAGTTCGGAGTCGAGAAATGGAGAAAAGACCCAAAAGGAAACACGTCACGAATTGCCGCGACCTTCAGAGATGCTGCAAAAATCGCTGCCGATCACGGCGAACGACTGGCGGCAGAAGGCGAGATTTGCTGGGCCGGCATGCACAGCTGGAAAGACATGCTCGACTTGCTTGAAGAAGTCGGGATGCCGGAGACAGTTGGTTTTCAGGCGGATCTTGCGCACACCTACCTGTACCTGCTTGGCTACAACGCCGCGGAGCACGCTTTAGTACAGGACGGCTACAGTGATGAAGAGTTTTACGCTGCCTACAAAACGATGACGGACAAGTTGCGCCCGTGGACGATTGACTTCCATGTCGCCCAGAATGACGGCAAAGTTCATGGTGCTGGTTCCCACGACAAGACCGGCAAACACTGTCCAGCCGATGACCCCAACGGAAAGTTGGACATCACGAAGTGTGCGGAATACTGGCTG
>JBDOMX010000402.1:3619-7108 GCA_039831615.1 Planctomycetaceae bacterium | reverse complement strand
GGCTCCGTGGGACACTTCCTCGAAGACGAGCACCGCACCCTCGCCAGCGTGCTCAGCGAGGCGGGCTGGCAGACCGGCGCATTCGTCAGCTCCCTCCCAGCATCCGAACGCTTCGGTTTGAATCACGGCTTCGCGACATTCCAATCCAGCATCACCCGCAAAGTGCTCTCCGCCGTCGCTGGATGGACGACAAACATCACCGCCATGGTCGGACTGCGCACGCCGCTGGTTATTCATCCGTTGCAGGCGTTGGTCACCGAACCGCTCAAGCCGTGGCTGAACAGCATCGTCGTCTCGGCCAGTCTTCATCTGTACGTCAGCCAGTCGTCGCGCGGCGAACTGGTCGCCGGTGCGTCGTTGGACCCTTACGAATTGATTTCAATGCGATCGACGCTGGATTTCGCCGAAGGAATGAGCACCGGCCTGCTCGACTTGTTTCCGTGTTTGGGTGACGTGAAGGTGATGCGTCAATGGGCCGGGCTGTGCGACATGACCCCCGACTTTTCGCCCATCATGGGCACCACGCCGATCAAGGGGTTCTATATCGACGCCGGCTGGGGCACTTGGGGATTCAAGGCGACGCCGATCAGCGGCAAAACGATGGCCTACACGCTGGCCAACGATCATGAGCACGGGTTGATCGAAGCGTTCAATCTGTCGCGGTTCGAGCGGTTTGAACTGGTCGGCGAAAAAGGCGCAGCTTCGGTGGGACATTAACGACCATGAAGATTATCACATGCCCGATTAACGGCCCGCGACCGTTGCAGGAGTTTCATTTCGGGGGGGAAGTGAGAACCATGCCTGACGCGACGGCAGCCACCGACGCTGAGTGGGCCGATTACGTGTTCAATCGCAGCGGCGAACCAGGAGTGAAACGCGAATGGTGGTATCACGTGCCGAGCGGGACGTGGTTCATCGCCGAGCGGGACAATTGCACAGACGAGTTTCTGCGGACGTATCTTTTCGGGGCGGAGCACGTCGATGGATAGACGATTGCCGCCGCGCGAGGGCGAACGGATCGATCGCAGCCGGCCCGTGGAATTCCGGTTTGAAGGCACAGCGTACACGGGGTTCGCGGGTGATGTGCTCTCCAGCGCGCTGTGGGCCAACGACGTGCGTCTGCTCGGCCGCAGCTTCAAGTACCATCGACCGCGCGGCATCTACAGCTTGGCTGGTCACGACGCCAATGTCATGGTCGAAGACGGACGGCGGACCAACATCCGCGGAGACCTGCTGTCGATCGAACCGGGGCTGGATGTTCGCTCGGTCAACACGTCAGGTGGTGTCGAACGGGATCGATTGCGAATCATGGATTGGTTTGGTCGATTTCTGCCCGTCGGGTTCTATTACAAGGCGTTCCATACGCCGCGGTGGCTGTTTCCGTTTTACGAAAACCAGATGCGAAAGATCGCCGGTCTGGGTCGAATTCACCCGGACCACAAGTACCCGCCGTCGCCGAAGGATTACGCGTTTTGCGACCTGTTGGTCGTCGGTGCGGGACCCGCTGGTCTCGCCGGCGCGATCGCTGCCGCCGAGCAGGGATTGCAGGTGTTGCTGGTCGAAGAACAACCGCGCCCCGGCGGTAGTCTCAGCTGGCAGTGGGCCGGAGAACCAGCCGCTGACCAGCACCTCGGTGGTCTGCTGGAACAGGTCGAGGCGTTCGACAACATTCGAATCCGTTGTGGAACGCAGGTCGCCGGCTGTTACGGTGATCTTTGGGCGGCGCTGATTGATGACGATCGTCTCACGAAGCTCCGGGCGAAGTCGATGCTCGTCGCTGCGGGCTGTTTCGAGCAGCCAGCAGTCTTTCAGAACAACGACCTTCCCGGTGTGATGTCAGCCTCGGCCGCTCAGCGACTGATTCACCTGTACGCCGTAAGACCTTTTGACAAAGCCGTGGTGTTGGCGGCCAATAGCGACGGTTACCGAGCGGCAATCGACCTGCACAACGCCGGAGTCGTCGTAGCCGCCCTCGTCGATCTGCGTCACGACGGCGAACCGACGAAGCTAGCGCAGATGGTTGCAGATATGGGCATCGTCAGCTACACCGGACATGCCGTCTACGAAGCTCTGCCGGCTCGCGGAAAGAAACGGATTCACGGCGCGGTCATTTGCCCGTTGGATCGCGACGGCAAGCCGCGCACCGAGTCATCCATTCGCATCGACTGCGACGGGATTGCCATGAGTGTCGGTTGGACTCCGAATGTCGGATTGATCTATCAAGCGGGTGGGCGATTTCACCACGCCGAACAGGTCGAGCAACTCGTTCCGTTGGAATTGCCGGCAGGTTTGTTTGCTGCCGGCCGCGCGAATGGTGTGTTCGATCTGGATGATCAGATCGACGATGGTTATCGTGCCGGGCTGGCAGCGGCGGCACACCTCGGCCGATTCGATGGCGAAATACCGGACTCACCGAAACACCAGATGGCAGCCCCCACCCATCCCTATCCGATTTTCGCCCACAAGCGGAAAAAGAACTTCGTCGATTTGGACGAAGACCTTCATCTGCAGGACTTCGAGAACGCGCATCAAGAGGGCTACGACAACATCGAACTTTTGAAGCGGTTTACGACCGTCGGCATGGGACCGAGCCAGGGCAAGCTGTCCAACATCAACGCGGTCCGCATCCTCGCGCGACTCAACGATGCCTCGATCAACGAAACAGGAACGACCACGTCGCGGCCGTTCCATCGGCCAGTGCCGTTAGGGATTCTGGCCGGGCGACGATTCCATCCGCAGCGCAGGACGCCGATGCACAATTGGCATGTTCAGGCCAAGGCCGAGATCATGCACACCGGCGCATGGCTGCGATCGGAGTATTACAAAGACGGTGGTCAGAACCGCGACGAATGCATCCTGAACGAAGCGACCAACGTGCGAAACAATGTCGGCCTGATCGACGTCGGCACTCTTGGCAAAATCGAGATCAACGGTCCCGATGCAGTCCGGTTCCTCGAACACATTTACACAGGCCGCTTTGCGAAACAGCAGGTCGGCCGTTTGCGATACGGCCTGGCTTGTGATGAGACGGGCGTGATCATCGATGACGGCGTTATCGCACGGCTTGCCGATGACCGATTCTACGTGACAGCCACCAGCAGTGGTGCCGCGGCATCCTATCGCGAGATGCAGCGGTGGGCGCTGATCTTCGACATGGACGTGACGCTGATCAACGCCACGGGACATCTGGCGGCTATGAATATCGCCGGCCCCAACTCGCGCGAGGTACTGCAAGAGCTGACGGAAATTGATTTGTCCCAGGACGCGTTTCCCTATCTTGGCGTGCGCGAGGGCATCGTTGCCGGCGCGCCGACCAAGCTGATGCGCGTCGGCTTTGTCGGAGAACTGGGCTACGAAATTCATGTTCCAGCCTCGTACGGCCTGCACGTCTGGACGACGCTGATGCAGGCGGGAGAACGCTTCGGGATACGGCCGTTTGGTGTCGAGGCGCAACGCTTGCTGCGACTGGAGAAAGGGCATCTCATCGTG
>JBDOMX010000402.1:0-3609 GCA_039831615.1 Planctomycetaceae bacterium | reverse complement strand
CGTGGCAAATCGGGAAGAACAAACCATTTTTCATCGGTTCCCGTAGTCTCGACATCATCCAAAAGAAGCCGACGACTCGGCGCCTGGTTGGACTCTCATTTCGCGAAGACCAACCGAGCCCGATGCCCTCAGAATGCCACTTGATCATTGCCGATGGTGAAATTGCCGGACGTATCACGAGCATCGCACCACGTTCGACGCTCGGCCGCCCCATCGCCATGGCATTCGTCACTCCTGAACTGGCAGCAGTCGGCACGCGTGTCGAAATCCGCGTGGATGACGGCTGCATAGTCGAAGCACACGTCGCGAAGATCCCCTTTTACGATCCCCAGAGCACTCGACAACAATAGTTGATTGGTCACAATGCCTGATCCAGCAGCCAGACGAAGTCCCATTCACGACGCACTCAAGGAGCGGAGAGCTGAGAGTCGTCTCATCGGTGGGGTTCCATTCGCCGTTCGACTTCAGGATGAAGAGATCGAACGCGAGGCCGTGCAGTCATTGGCAATCTGCGATCTCAGTGGATTGCAGAAATTCGGAGTGAAAGGTCGCGACGCGGAAAGCTGGCTGTCGAGCGAGGGCGTCGATGTGCCCGCAGGTATCTTTGAATCGTGTCCCTATGCCGACGGCGGAGTGACGGTCCGATTCGGGACGGACGAGTTTTTCCTGGAAGACGGTGTGGCCAACATGTCGGTGGCACCGCTTGAGGAACGGCTGCATTCTGGCGGAGGGCAAGTGTTTCGAGTCGAGCACCAGGAAGCCACGTTTCTGATTACAGGATCACGCTCCCTCGAAGTCCTGGCGCAGACGTGCGGGATCAACTTTCGCGAGGCACCATTGCGGCAACTGGTCTTTACCCGTGTCGCCGGTGTCAGTTGCGCCGCCCTGCCGGAATCCGTAGGCGTCATTCCGGCCTATCGCTTCTGGGTCGATCCCAGTTACGCCTTGTATCTGTGGAACGTGTTCGTTGAGATCTGCGAGAGTCTGAACGGCAGCATCGTTGGCGTGGACGTCGTTTTTCCGAATCGTCCTTGCTAGCGAGTTTCTACGCGTGGTCGACCGAGTCCTGTCATGCACTACCACACTTCTGGCACAAAAGTCTGCTCGGCAATGGGCGGCCGGGTGTAGGTTCCCGATTCAGGTCGAGGGCGAAGTTCCGGTGGGACCGGCGTTAGATCGTCATACGGTATCAAGCTCAACAGATGAGTGATGACGTTGAGTCGGGCGAGTTTCTTGTTGTCGGCGTTGACCACGTACCATGGGGCATCGCTGACGTCGGTGTGGGCGAACATCTCGTCTTTGGCCATGGAATACTCGACCCAACGTGAGCGGGACTCGACGTCCATTGGGCTGAGTTTCCAACTGCGAGTCCGGTCCTCCATTCTTTTCTGAAAACGCTTCTCCTGCACGACATCGCTGACCGAAAACCAGTATTTCACCAGCATGATGCCGGACCGCACCAAGATGCGTTCAAACTCCGGGCAGGACTGCAAGAAATCCTGATATTCGAAGTCGCTGCAGAAACCCATTACGCGTTCAACCCCCGCGCGGTTGTACCAGCTACGGTCAAACAAGACCAATTCGCCCGCAGCCGGCAAGTGGGCCACGTAACGCTGAAAGTACCAGCAGGTGTTTTCCCTCTCGGTTGGTCGCGGCAAGGCGACAACGCGACAGATGCGTGGATTCAAAACTTGCGTGATGCGTTTCATCGCGCCTCCTTTTCCTGCAGCATCGCGGCCTTCAAACAGGACCACAACCCGTAGCCCTTCGTGTTTGATCCATTCCTGCAGCTTGACAAGTTCAACCTGAAGACGCGCCAGCTCCTTCTCATACTTAGAATCCTTGATCTTCCTGGGTTTGGCCCGAACGTCGCCGCTGCTCGCATCGTTTGTACCAAAGTTCTCGCTCTCGTCTCGGGCGTTCTTCTTCATGGTCATGTCCTGATCTCGTTTCGTTGATGCGTGAACGAGTCCCGTTGGACCCTCGCTGACTGCTTCAGATGCGGAGTGGTGCAGTGTGCGTCAGTAGTGCTCATTCAATTCATCCTCAACGTTTCGGTTGTTCCGACACTTTGTGATGTAATATATATACATCACTCGTCGTGCCCGGCGTGTCCATCTCTGTTCATGCCGGACGATTTCGCTCGTCAAGAATGCTCTCCAGGCGG
Organism: Planctomycetaceae bacterium; assembly: GCA_039831615.1. Lineage (GTDB taxonomy): Bacteria > Planctomycetota > Planctomycetia > Planctomycetales > Planctomycetaceae > S139-18. The sequence continues at coordinate 1,442 of JBDOMX010000402.1, read as the reverse complement.
TTTCCCGCCGCCTTGATGTTGAGAATCTCGACTGCCTTTTCCGTGACGACGGAACCAGCCTCGATGGGTGGCAGTCCTGCAGAATAAATGTTTGAGATCAGCGTGAATTCATACTTGATGTCCGGATTGCCGCTGAATTGGGCAGCCTGCTTCTGCACATCAGAGTCCGAGAGCCGAAACGCCAGGTACGCTGACATGCTTCGAGACGCCAATGCGTCGCCGCCGGGTCTTTCACCGATCAGGTTGATGACCAGCTGCGCATGCAACACGTCACCAATGGACTCCGCGAGCTTGACGCGTCCGTACGGCGCTACGATGTGTTGTCCCAGGCTCAAGTTGTGGCTCTGCAGCCCATCGATGAGTACTTGCAGTAGCTCTGCGATATTGTGGTGAATGGCCTCCGCGCTGAGCCCGTCGGAGACAATGACCTGCACATCGTTGTTTTCCGGGGAGAGCTGTGCTAGCGCCCGTTCATCGAGCCGTGTCCCGAGATCAGGGTCGTTAAGGTGCGTCTCCTTGTCATGCGCAGCCGTCTCGAGCACGCGGAAGGAGAAATTGTCCAACGCGTCGGTCCGAAGCTCGGCGTAGGTCGCTTCGCGCGCAACCGCCTGATTGGCCCTCATCGTGCGGGACACGTGGTTGGCCGGGCGGGAACCGGCGTTCTCGAACCCATAGGCGGCGGGGACCGATTCGCGCAACCTCTGGAACTGCGCGTCCGATTCGCAGAATTTCCGGGGATCGCCCCAGTTGGGACCGCGACAGACGTTTCCCTGTTCATCCTCAATGAAAATGCCGCGCGTGACAGCCCAGCGCAAGAACTCCGGTGCGGGCTTCAGATTGTGGACCTCACGCAGGGTCTGGTCATCGTGGCCGCTTGTGTCGAAGTAGGCGAGCATCCTGTCGGCTGTGAGGTAGACGTCCATGAAGTAGTTGGAACCTGCGGCAGTCAGAAGTTGGGTCGCCATCTGCTGTCCCTCGATCGTGATTCGCGAATGCAGCGTGTAGCAGGGCGCCATTCCCATCGGCAGACCCAGCAGCTTGCCCATGCAATGGTCCTGCAGGTTGGAGATCAACATCTCGAAGTTGTCCAGATGCGTCTCCGGTCCGATGAAGCCCGTGACGTTGTTGACCATGAACGGGTCATACCGCCGGGCAAGGCCGTAGCACAGCGCTTCGGTCGTCGTCATGTCGAAACAGAATTATCATGAGCATACTCGTGCTGGAATACGGCACAACAGCAGGGTCTTGCCAAAACACCATGCCGTCGCGTAAAGGCCTGTATTTATTTGTCCTGGGTCGTATCCGGTTGTTGTGCGATTCAAGAACGCGATCGAGGCGAACACGGGCGATCATGATCGAAAAGCTGGCCGAGGACCGCACCAAGATCCCCGCGCCCGACCGGCAGGAGGTGATCGACATGTACACCGCCGCGCACGACAAGG